>NZ_JASCOY010000061.1:0-34435 GCF_029960075.1 Pseudomonas sp. PS02290 | reverse complement strand
GAACGCAGGTCTCGCGCAGTGGGCCGAGCCGCATGGATGCGGCGAGAGCGCCGTCAGGACATGGATGTCCGTTCGGCGCGGGCCCACGGAGCGAGACCGGAGTGAAGGAACCCGACGAAGTCGGGCCCAACCAGGAGCACAAGCCCTTGGTTACTTGGGGCTTTTTCAAGTAACTCGCCGAAGGCGAAACAGTCTGCCCCCAGGCAGACGCTCTTGATCTTGCCCTACCCCAGCGAATACAAAAAAGCCCCGACTCTCGCGAGTCGGGGCTTTCTGTTAACAGCGTTCTGCGTCGATCAATACTTCTCGATCTTCGCCGCCGCTTCCAACTGCTTACGGTAGGCCGCGAAATCCTGCTGCCCCTCACGGGATGACAGGAAACGACGGTACTGGCTCTTCTCCTCATCCGACGCCGGAGCCGCCTGATTCACGCCGTTCAGACGCACAATCACAAAGCTGCCATCCGCAGCCGTCAGACTGCCATAAACCGGCTTGTCCTTGCCTTCCGGCTTCGGCATACGGAACACCGACTGCAGCACCTGAGGATCAACACCCTCCTGGCTGCGTGAGGCCGCTTCCACGACCTTCCAGCTCTGACCTTCCTGCTTGGTCGCCGCATACGGCACCTTGCCGTCACGCAGGGATGCCAGCAGCGCCTCGCCCTTGGCCTTCACCGCATCGCTGGCATGTTCTTTCGCCAGTTGCGCGCGAATCGGCGCCGACACCGCTTCCAGTGGCAGTTGCTCAGGCTGACGGTGCTCTTTGACATGCACCACCACCACGGTCTCAGGATCCAGCTCCAGCGCAGAACTGTTGGAACCCTCTTCCATCACTTCCGGACTGAAAGCCGCCTGAATCACCGCACGGTTGGCTGCAATGCCTTCGCCACCCTCGCGACCGAACGGCGCAGTCGTCTGCACTTTCAGACCCAGGTCCTGAGCCGGCTGAGACAGATCGGACGCTTCGAACGCCGCATCTTCCAGCTTCTTGCTCGCATCGACGAACTTCTGCTCGACCTGCTGAGACTTCAGCTCGTGGGTCAGCTTCTCCTTCAGGCTGGCGAACGTCGGTACCGACGGCGCTTCAACGCCCAGCAGCTTGATCAAGTGCCAGCCGAACTGACTGCGAACAGGCGCGGAGACCTGATCCTTGTTCAGCGCGTACAGCGCGTCTTCAAAGGCCGGGTCATAGACACCCTTGCCGGCGTAGCCCAGGTCACCGCCCTTGGTCGACGAGCCCGGATCCTGAGACAACTCCTTGGCCAGCGCAGCAAAATCTTCACCTTTGGCCACGCGCTGCTGGATTTCTTCAATCTTGGCTTTGGCCTGAGCGTCCGTGGTCTTGTCGTTGACTTCGATCAGGATGTGCGCCGCGCGGCGCTGCTCGGCCAGGTTGGCGATCTCTTTCTGATAAGCCGCCTGCAGGTCTTCATCCTTCACCGACACCTTGTCGAAGAACGAAGACTTCTTCAGTTCGATGTAGTCGAGCACCACTTGCTCAGGACTCAAAAACTCTTTCGCGTGCTGATCGTAGTGCGCCTTGACCTCGTCGTCGGTGACTTTCGCGCTGGTCGGATCGGCCGGCAACGTCAGGGTGGCGAAATCGCGGGTCTGCTTTTCGAGGCGGGCGAAGGCGTCGACTTGAGCGTCAGTGACGAATGCGCTGCCGCCGATACCGGCACGAATCTGGCCGATCAGCATTTCCTGACCCAGAATCTGGCGGAACTGCAGACGGGAATAACCGAGCTGGCGAATGACCTGATCGAAGCGATCAGCGCTGAATTTACCGTCGACCTGAAATTCAGGGGTCAGCAACATCTGTTGATCCAGAGCGGCTTCGGAGAAACCGAACTTCGAATCAGCGGCGCCCTGCAACAACAGCTTGCGGTCGATCAAGCCTTTGAGGGCCGAATCACGCAGCATCTTTTCGTTGAGCATTGCAGGGTCAAAATCCTTGCCCAGCTGTTGCATCAGCTGGCGGCGTTGCATTTCAACCGCTTGACCCAGTTCTGCCTGGGTGACTTCCTCGCCATTGACCTTCGCAGCATCCTGCGAGTGGCTGGTGGCCCGGAAAATGGCATCGAACCCGGTCAGGGCCATCAGAGCGATGATGACCCCGATGATGGTTTTGGCAATCCATCCCTGTGAATTGTCCCTGATATTCTGCAGCATGTATCCCCCAGAGGGTTGTACTCGACTCACCAGGCTGCTGCACACGGTAACGCGGAGCGTGGGTTGAATCCGGATAGAAGAAAGGCGCATCCGAGGATGCGCCTTCTCGTAACTTGCAAAGCGGACGGGGTTCGATGTGCGTTCCCCGAGTGACAGTCCAGCGCTTGAGCAACCGCACTTGCCGCTTCACGCCCCGAACAGAGATAACGCTGTCCTGGGCGGGCAAAGTAAAAAGAAACTTAGTTGACGGCTTCTTTCAGAGCTTTACCGGCTTTGAAGCCTGGTTTCTTGGCCGCTGGAATTTCCAGGGTTTTACCGGTCTGAGGGTTACGGCCGGTACGGGCAGGACGATCAGTGACGGAGAAAGTGCCGAAGCCTACCAGTACAACAGAGTCGCCAGCCTTGAGAGCGCCAGTGACGGATTCGATTACAGCGTCCAGCGCACGGCCAGCAGCAGCTTTCGGGATGTCAGCGGATGCGGCGATGGCATCAATCAGTTCCGACTTGTTCACTCTAAGTCCCCTTATATATTTGAGTATTTCTAAGTTTTTTTTGGTGTAACCAAACGAACACTGAGCGGCCTGAACAGGCTTGAAGAGCCGCTTTATAGCAAGGGCTCCAAAAACCTGTCAAGGAAGGCCTCCCAGACTAATGCGTGCTGATCCTCTCCTTGGCGTCAGACTCGCGCTTTTCATCCTTGGCAACCATCTCGGGAGCCACGTCCGGCAAGGGCTCCGGCGCGTATTGCAGCGCAATTTGGAGGACCTCGTCAATCCATTTAACCGGTTTGATCTGCAGGTCGGCCTTGATGTTGTCCGGGATCTCTTTGAGATCTCGCACGTTCTCTTCGGGGATGATCACGGTCTTGATGCCACCACGGTGAGCGGCCAGCAATTTCTCCTTGAGACCACCGATAGCCAGTACCTGTCCGCGCAGGGTGATTTCACCCGTCATGGCCACGTCGGCGCGGACCGGAATCCCCGTCAGTGCCGACACCAGCGCCGTGCACATGCCTACGCCTGCGCTCGGGCCGTCTTTAGGCGTCGCACCTTCCGGCATATGGATGTGCGTGTCGCGCTTCTCATGGAAGTCCAGAGGGATGCCCAGGCTCTTCGCACGGCTACGCACAACCGTCAGCGCGGCAGTGATCGACTCGACCATCACATCACCCAGCGAACCGGTCTTGATCAACTGACCCTTGCCCGGAACAACCGCCGCTTCGATGGTCAACAGCTCGCCGCCGACCTGCGTCCAGGCCAGACCGGTCACCTGACCCACCTGGTCCTGCTGCTCGGCCAGGCCGTAACGGAATTTGCGCACGCCCAGGAAGTTCTCGAGCATGTCCGCTGTCACGGTCACGGAAAAACGCTTCTCGTGAGCGTGTTCCTTGACCGCCTTGCGGCATACCTTGGCGATTTGACGTTCGAGGCTACGCACGCCGGCTTCACGGGTGTAATACCGGATGATGTCGCGAATCGCCTCGACTTCGAACTCGATCTCGCCTTTCTTCAAGCCGTTGGCAGCAATCTGCTTGGGCGAGAGGTACTTGGTCGCGATGTTGATCTTCTCGTCTTCGGTGTAGCCGGGCAGACGAATGACTTCCATACGGTCGAGCAGCGCCGGCGGAATGTTCATCGAGTTGGCGGTGCACAGGAACATCACGTCGGACAGGTCGTAATCGACTTCCAGGTAATGGTCGTTGAAGTTGTGGTTCTGCTCGGGGTCGAGCACTTCCAGCAACGCCGAGGCCGGATCACCGCGCATATCGCTGCCCATCTTGTCGATTTCATCGAGCAGGAACAGCGGGTTGCGCACACCGACCTTGGTCATTTTCTGGATCAGACGACCTGGCATCGAACCGATGTAGGTACGACGGTGACCGCGAATCTCAGCTTCATCGCGCACGCCGCCCAGGGCCATGCGAACGAACTTGCGGTTGGTGGCGTGAGCAATCGACTCGGCCAGCGAAGTTTTACCCACGCCAGGAGGACCGACCAGGCACAGCACCGGGCCACGAATTTTCTTCACGCGCTTCTGAACGGCGAGGTATTCGAGGATCCGCTCTTTGACTTCGTCCAGACCATAGTGGTCGGCATCGAGGATGTCTTCCGCGCGGGCGAGGTCCAGACGGACCTTGCTCTGTGCCTTCCACGGCACCTGGACCAGCCAGTCGATGTAGGAACGAACCACGGTGGCCTCTGCAGACATCGGCGACATCTGCTTGAGCTTGTTCAGCTCGGCGGTGGCCTTGGTCATCGCGTCTTTGGGCAGGCCGGCGGCATCGATGCGCTTTTTCAGCTCCTCGATTTCGTTATGGCCTTCCTCGCTGTCGCCGAGCTCCTTCTGAATGGCCTTCATCTGCTCATTCAGGTAGTACTCGCGCTGACTGCGCTCCATCTGCTTTTTCACGCGACCGCGGATGCGCTTCTCGACCTGCAGCAAGTCGATTTCGGCATCCAGCAACGCCAGCACGTGCTCAACACGGGCCGACAGGTCAATGATTTCGAGAATTTCCTGCTTCTGCTCGATCTTCAGCGCCATGTGGGCAGCCATGGTGTCGACCAGACGACCCGGCTCATCAATGCTGTTGAGGGAGGAAAGCACTTCGGCCGGGACTTTTTTGCCCAGCTGTACATATTGTTCGAACTGAGCCAGCAGGCTGCGAACGAAGACTTCGGATTCACGATCCGGCGCGTCGACCTCATCGATCAGCGCAACCTCGGCGCGGCAGTGGCCGTCCACCTCAATGAAGCGCTCGACCGAGCCACGCTGCTCGCCTTCGACCAGAACCTTCACAGTGCCGTCCGGCAGCTTCAGCAACTGCAGCACGGTGGCAACGGTGCCAACGTTGTACAGCGCCTCTTCACCGGGATCGTCATCGGCCGGGTTTCGTTGCGCAAGCAGCAGGATCTGCTTGTCGCCGGACATCGCCGCTTCCAGGGCCTCGATCGACTTCTCGCGCCCCACGAACAGCGGGATAACCATATGCGGGTAAACCACAACATCGCGCAGTGGCAAGAGAGGCAGTTCAATGGTCGTCTTCATGATTTCGCCTCTACGGCGGCCTTCAGGCCATGGACAGATATAAATAAGCTGAAAATCAAGATGGGGGTTGAACCTTAAAAAAACAAGCGCCGGCTTGAGTTAAAGCGAAAGGACTCGGAAACGCAGACCGGCTTTGAAGGAAACGCGAAAAGGGCCCGAGGGCCCTTTTCGTTTCCAGTCGCCCTGTGCGTTGCCAGCAGGCTACGCGTCGGGTGCCGCCTTGGCAGGTGGCTCGCTGTTTTCGTAAATCAACAGCGGCTTGGAGGTGCCCTCGATCACGCTCTCGTCGATCACCACCTTGCTCACGTCGGACTGCGACGGGATCTCGTACATGGTGTCGAGCAGAACGCCCTCGAGGATGGAGCGCAGACCGCGAGCACCGGTCTTGCGCTCAAGCGCACGACGGGCAACCGATTTCAGCGCATCCGGGCGGAACTCAAGGTCCACGCCTTCCATCTCGAACAGCTTGCCGTATTGCTTGGTCAGCGCGTTCTTCGGCTCGGTCAGAATCTGCATCAGAGCAGCTTCGTCCAGCTCGTCCAGCGTCGCCAGAACAGGCAGACGACCCACGAACTCCGGGATCAGACCAAACTTGACCAGATCGTCAGGCTCGACTTCACGCAGGGATTCGCCGACCTTCTTGCCCTCTTCCTTGCTGCGTACTTCGGCGTTAAAGCCGATGCCGCCTTTGGTGGAGCGATTCTGGATGACCTTTTCCAGGCCAGAGAACGCACCGCCACAGATGAAGAGGATATTGCGCGTGTCCACCTGCAGGAATTCCTGCTGTGGGTGCTTGCGACCACCTTGAGGCGGTACGGAAGCCACGGTGCCTTCAATCAGCTTCAGCAAGGCTTGCTGCACGCCTTCGCCCGACACATCACGGGTGATGGAAGGGTTATCGGACTTGCGCGAAATCTTGTCGATTTCGTCGATGTAGACGATACCCATCTGGGCCTTCTCGACATCGTAATCGCACTTCTGCAACAGCTTTTGAATGATGTTCTCGACGTCTTCACCCACATAACCGGCTTCGGTCAGGGTGGTGGCATCGGCAATGGTGAACGGAACGTTGAGCAAACGAGCGAGCGTCTCCGCCAGCAAAGTCTTGCCGGAGCCCGTCGGGCCGATCAGCAGGATGTTGCTCTTGCCCAGTTCAACGTCGTCGTTTTTCTTGTCGCGCTGGTTCAGCCGCTTGTAGTGGTTGTACACCGCTACTGCGAGAACCTTTTTGGCACGCTCCTGACCAATAACGTACTGGTCAAGGATGCCGCTGATTTCTTTAGGCGATGGCAGTTTATGCGCGCTGCTCTCGGCCTGTGCTTCCTGCACCTCCTCGCGGATGATGTCGTTGCACAGGTCGACGCACTCGTCACAAACAAATACCGAGGGGCCGGCAATCAACTTGCGCACTTCATGCTGGCTTTTGCCGCAGAAGGAGCAATAAAGCAGTTTGCCGTTGTCCTCGCCGTTGCGGGTGTCAGTCATTCGATCGATCCAATCCGGTAGGCTTGCAACACAAGATGAGGGCAATTGCTCGATTTTTCAAGTCCACAGGCGGCACGGATGTATCAACCGCCCGGGATTATTGCCCTTCACGCAATCATTTGGTCATTTGACGCCGGTCGATCACCGAGTCCACCAAACCGTATTCAGCAGCGCGTTCGGCGCTCATGAAGTTGTCGCGGTTGGTGTCGCGCTCGATCGCTTCCAGCGTCTGGCCAGTGTGGTGCGCCAGCAGTTCGTTCAGACGTTGACGGATGAACAGGATTTCCTTCGCGTGGATATCAATGTCCGACGCCTGGCCCTGAAAACCGCCCAACGGCTGGTGAATCATGACGCGGGAGTTCGGCAGTGCGAAACGCTTGCCCTTGGCACCACCAGCCAGAAGGAAAGCGCCCATGCTGCACGCCTGACCCATGACGGTCGTGGAAACGTCCGGCTTGATGAACTGCATGGTGTCGTAGATCGCCATGCCCGCAGTCACCGAACCGCCTGGGGAGTTGATGTAAAGATGGATGTCCTTGTCCGGGTTTTCCGCTTCAAGGAACAGCAGCTGCGCCGAGATGAGGTTGGCCATGTAATCTTCAACCGGACCGACCAGGAAAATGACGCGTTCCTTGAGCAGGCGGGAGTAGATGTCATAGGCGCGCTCGCCACGGGCGGACTGCTCGATAACCATCGGGACCAGGCCGCCAGCGGCCTGGATGTCAGAGTTCTGCTGAATATAAGAATTGCGGGACATGTCTCGCATTCACTCCCAAATAGTCATGTCTTGAATACGCATAAGCCAGCGCGAAGGCTGGCTTATGGTGTTTTCGAACGAGAGAAGGAAATCAGTCGGCTTGTGGAGCTTCAACCGGCTTGACTGCCTCTTCGTACGAGACCGCTTTGTCGGTCACGCTCGCTTTCTGCAAAACAGTATCCACAACTTGTTCTTCCAGCACAACCGAACGAACTTCGTTCATTTGCTGTTCGTTCTTGTAGTACCAGGCCACAACCTGCTCTGGCTCCTGGTAAGCGGAAGCCATTTCCTGGATCAGCTCGCGAACGCGGGTGTCGTCAGGCTTGAGGTCGAATTGCTTGACGACTTCAGCCACGATCAGACCCAGTTCGACGCGGCGCTTGGCCTGCTCCTCGAACAGCTCTGCCGGCAGTTGGTCAGGCTTGATGTTGCCGCCGAACTGCTGAACAGCCTGAACGCGCAGACGGTTCACTTCGTTTTCCAGCAGCGCTTTAGGCACTTCGATCGGGTTGGCGGCCAGCAGACCGTCCATTACCTGATTCTTGACCTTGGACTTGATGGCCTGACGCAGCTCGCGCTCCATGTTCTTGCGAACTTCGGTGCGGAAGCCTTCGAGGTTGGTTTCCTTGATGCCGAACTGCTTGAAGAACGTTTCGTTCAGCTCAGGCAGGGTCGGTGCCGACACGGTGTTGACCGTGACGGTGAACTCGGCGGTTTTGCCGGCCAGTTCAAGATTCTGATAATCCTCAGGGAAGGTCAGGTTCAGAACGCGCTCTTCACCGGCTTTGGCGCCGACCAGACCGTCTTCGAAGCCCGGGATCATGCGACCCGAACCCAGCACCAGCTGAGTACCGGTGGCCGAACCGCCAGCGAATGCTTCACCGTCGATCTTGCCGACAAAGTCGATGTTCAACTGGTCTTCGTTTTGTGCCGCACGGTCAACGACTTCGAAGCTGACATTCTGCTTGCGCAGGATTTCCAGCATGTTGTCCAGATCGGAATCAGCGACGTCAGCCGACAGACGCTCGACGGAAATGGAGTCGAAACCGGCAACGGTGAATTCAGGGAACACTTCGAAAGTAGCGATGTACTCGAGGTCCTTGCCCTTTTCGAAGGTCTTTGGCTCGACGGAAGGTGCGCCAGCCGGGTTCAGCTTTTGCTCGACGACGGCTTCGTAGAAGGTCGCCTGGATCAGGTCGCCCAGTGCTTCCTGACGAGCACCGTCTTCGTAACGCTGGCGGATCACGCTCATAGGCACTTTGCCTGGGCGGAAGCCCGGGATCTTGGCTTTACGTGCGGTCTGCTGCAGACGCTTGTTGACTTCAGTCTCGATGCGCTCAGCGGGCACGCCAATGGTCATGCGGCGCTCGAGAGCGGAAGTGTTTTCAACAGAAACTTGCATGGATATTCCTCGTTGCACAGACGTTAGCCGGCCGTTTCCGACCCCAGAATCAAGGGCAAGCATTCTAGTGGGTCAAACTCAAGAAGTCACCCTACTGAACAAGGGTAAATAAAGTGGCATGCAGCCCGGGAATCACAGACGACTGTTTCAGCCTGCGGGAGGTGTCTGGAACGCACCTGATACGCCCCTATATAAAGGAAGCAAAAGGACGACCGAAACATGATCCAGTCCCTGGAAGCACACCGGACGAGCCCTGTGTCATGGGCCCATCAAGCTCGCACTGCGTTAAAACGCAGTACGCTGAAACAAAAAAAGCCGCACAAGGCGGCTTTCTTTCATCCCTCAACACCCTAGGTGTTGCGAGAGCTTTAACTGGTGCGGACGGAGAGACTCGAACTCTCACACCTTTCGGCGCTGGAACCTAAATCCAGTGTGTCTACCAATTCCACCACATCCGCGTTTGAAGCGCTTAAAGCAAAGGCGCCAGATTATGAATCTGGCGCCTTTTCGAATATGGGGTGGACGAAGGGGATCGAACCCTCGACAACGGGAGTCACAATCCCGTGCTCTACCAACTGAGCTACGCCCACCATATTGCGTTGTAACCGACGCATTCAAACTGAATGCTACTTGTGCCAAAGCTGCCTAATGGCGCACCCGGCAGGACTCGAACCTGCGACCATCCGCTTAGAAGGCGGATGCTCTATCCAGCTGAGCTACGGGCACTTATTTCATTTGCCTTCGTGAGACTGCAAATTAAGAGCTTTCAATCACGCTGAGCCGATCTTAACTCTACCTGACTTATTCAACCTTTCGACTTGATCCGCCGCTTCCGGCTTATCCTGTGTGGGGTTGTGCCCGACAAGTGCGACGAATCTTATAGACGGTCCAAAAGGTCGTCAACACTTTTTTCTAAAAAATTCAGTTAATTAAAGGGCTTAGCTTATTAAGCGGACCAACCGTCTTTGCCCATGCGTCAGGTCATGCGAGAATGCGCGCTCTTTTTCCCTCCCTTTCCGATGGTTAATCACGCGTAATGACTGCAAAACTAATAGACGGCAAAGCGATCGCAGCCAACCTGCGCCAGCAGATCGCCCAACGAGTCGCCCAGCGTCGTGAGCAAGGCCTGCGCACGCCCGGCCTCGCGGTGATCCTGGTCGGCAGCGACCCCGCCTCTCAGGTTTACGTCTCGCACAAACGCAAAGACTGCGAAGAGGTCGGCTTCATCTCCCAGGCCTATGACCTGCCCAGTGAAACCACCCAGACCGAACTGACCGATCTGATCGATCGTCTCAACGACGACCCGGCCATCGACGGCATCCTGCTGCAACTGCCGCTGCCCGAGCACCTGGAATCCTCCAGCCTGCTGGAGCGCATCCGCCCGGATAAAGACGTCGATGGCTTCCACCCCTACAACGTAGGCCGGCTGGCCCAGCGCATTCCGCTGCTGCGCCCGTGCACGCCCAAGGGCATCATGACCCTGCTGGAAAGCACCGGTGTCGATCTGTACGGCAAGGACGCTGTCGTCGTGGGCGCGTCCAACATCGTCGGTCGTCCAATGGCGATGGAGCTGCTGCTGGCGGGCTGCACCGTGACCGTGACCCATCGTTTCACCCAGGATCTGGCCGGACACGTGGGTCGTGCCGATCTGGTGGTCGTGGCAGCAGGCAAGCCCGGCCTGGTCAAGGGCGAGTGGATCAAGGAAGGCGCGATCGTCATCGACGTGGGCATCAACCGTCAGGATGACGGCAAGCTGGTGGGCGACGTGGTATACGAAACCGCCCTGCCCCGCGCCGGCTGGATCACGCCGGTGCCAGGCGGCGTCGGCCCGATGACCCGCGCCTGCCTGCTGGAAAACACGCTGTATGCGGCTGAGACGCTTCACGGCTGATTTCTCAAGCCCCGAGTGCCAAAGCGCGCACATGAAAAACGGCACCCGAGGGTGCCGTTTTTTTATGCGCCGAACGTAGAAGCGTGCAGGTTACTTCTTCGCGGCTTCCCAGCTCTTCAAGAGGTCCGAGTAAGCGATGGTTTCGCCCTTCGGTTTCTCGTTGGCCAGTTTGCGTTGTGGCGCGAGGAATGCACCGTTGCTCTTCTCGGCCTTGGTGTACCACTCTTCGGCCGAGGTTTCCGGGTTCATCTTCGGCGCGCAACCGCTTGGTTCCTGAACCTTGGAGCGCTCGATGCGGGTCATGATCGCATCCTGATCCTTGGCCAGACCGTCGAGGGCCGCCTGCGCGGTTTTCTCGCCGGTAACGGCTTCAGCCACATGACTCCACCACAATTGAGCCAGCTTCGGATAATCCGGAACGTTGGTGCCGGTTGGCGACCATTGCACGCGGGCCGGGCTGCGGTAGAACTCGACCAGACCACCGAGTTTCGGTGCCAGGGCAGTCATCTCTTTGGAGTTGATGTCCGATTCGCGAATCGGCGTCAGGCCCACGATGGTTTTCTTCAGCGAGACGGACTTCGACGTCACGAACTGCGCGTAGAGCCAGGCGGCCAGGCGTTTCTTCTCTTCGGTGGACTTGAGGAAGGTCCAGGAGCCCACGTCCTGATAACCCAGCTTCATGCCCTCTTTCCAGTAAGGACCTTTTGGCGATGGCGCCATCCGCCATTTCGGCGTGCCATCGGCGTTCATGACCGGCAGACCCGGCTTGGTCATGTCAGCGGTGAAAGCGGTGTACCAGAAGATCTGCTGAGCGACGTTACCCTGGGACGGCACCGGGCCGGACTCGGAGAACGTCATGCCCGCCGCTTCAGGCGGCGCGTAGGCCTTGAGCCAGTCGATGTACTTCTGAGTGGCGTACACAGCGGCCGGGCCGTTGGTGTCGCCGCCACGGGTGATGCTCGAACCGACCGGGTGACAGTCTTCTACGCGAATGCCCCACTCGTCGACCGGCAAACCATTCGGCAAACCTTTGTCGCCGCTGCCGGCCATGGAGAACCAGGCATCGGTGAAGCGCCAGCCCAGGGACGGGTCTTTCTTGCCGTAGTCCATGTGGCCGTAGACTTTCTTGCCGTCGAGCTCTTTGACGTCTTCGCTGAAGAACTTGGCGATGTCTTCATACGCGGACCAGTTCACCGGAACGCCCAGCTCGTAGCCGTATTTGGCTTTGAACTTCTCTTTCAGATCAGGACGCTCGAACCAGTCGGCGCGGAACCAGTACAGGTTGGCGAACTGCTGGTCAGGCAGTTGATACAGCTTGGCCGGCGTGATGACTTTGCCGGACGCGTCTTTTACTTCAGGCGAAGTGGTGAACGAGGTACCGATGAAGTCCTTCAGGTCGAGCGTCGGAGAAGTGACTTTCGCCCCTTCCGGGCTGGCCATCAGGTCTGTCAGAGACATCGCCTTGCCGTAGCGGAAGTGCGTACCGATCAGGTCGGAGTCGTTGACCCAGCCGTCATAGATACTCTGGTTGGACTGCATGGCGGTCTGAAGCTTCTCGATCACGTCGCCTTCCTGCAGCAGGTCGTGGGTGACCTTGATGCCGGTGATTTCGGTGAACGCCTTGGCCAGGGTTTTGGATTCATATTCATGGGTGGTCAAGGTTTCGGAAACCACCTTGATGTCCATGCCGCGGAACGGCTCGGCGGCCTTGATGAACCACTCCAGTTCCTTGAGCTTCTCGGCATCGGAGAGCGTGCTCGGCTTGAACTCGCTGTCGGCCCACTTCTTGGCCGCATCCTCGTACTGATCAGCCCAGGCCGACACGCTCAAGCCACTGAGCATTACCATCGTCGCTACCGTCACACTATGTCGCAGCTTGTTTTTCTTATTGAACATAGACACCTCTTGTGTTGATTCTTATGTGATCCCGCGTTTCAACCTTCGCTTAAACCTTCTCAACCCCAACGCATCACCACCAACAGCCAGACCAGGGAAAGCCCGGAGGCCACCCAGATATCCCAGCTCGTCGCGCCGATGACCAGCAGATGCAGGTAGGCACTTCCGAGCAGGCCGATGAACAGACGATCGCCGCGTGTGGTGGCAATCGGCAGAAAACCACGACGTTCAATGCTCGCCGAACGCAGTTCCCAGGCCGTCATCGCAACCAGAATCGCAGCGATGGACGCAAAGAAAATAGCAGTTGGCAGGGTCCAGGACATCCACTCCATTTTTCGACTCCTCAGACACGACCAAGAGCGAAGCCCTTGACCACGTGATTACGAACGAACCAGATAACCAGCATGCCCGGCAGAATGGTCAACACCCCCGCCGCTGCCAGCACCCCCCAATCGATCCCCGACGCCGAAACGGTGCGGGTCATGACCGCTGCGATCGGCTTGGCGTTGACCGAGGTCAGCGTCCGCGCCAGCAGCAATTCGACCCAGGAGAACATGAAGCAGAAGAACGCCGTGACACCGATGCCCGAGCCAATCAGCGGGATGAAAATCTTGCCGAAGAACTTGGGAAAGCTATAGCCGTCGATGTAGGCCGTTTCGTCAATTTCCTTGGGAACGCCGGACATGAAGCCTTCCAGAATCCACACCGCCAGCGGCACGTTGAACAGGCAGTGCGCCAACGCTACCGCAATGTGCGTGTCGAACAGGCCGATGGACGAATACAGCTGGAAGAATGGCAGCAGGAAAACCGCAGGTGGCGCCATCCGGTTGGTCAGGAGCCAGAAGAACAGGTGTTTGTCGCCGAGGAAACGATAGCGTGAAAACGCGTAGGCCGCAGGCAATGCGACGCTCAGCGATATCACCATATTCAGGCAGACGTAGTACAGCGAGTTGATGTAGCCGCTGTACCAGCTTTCGTCGGTGAAGATCACCTTGTAGTTCGCCAGCGTGAAGTCCTGCGGGAACAGGGTCAGGCCGCCGAGGATTTCGGTGTTGGTCTTGAACGACATGTTGATCAGCCAGTAGATCGGCACCAGCAGAAACAGCAGGTAGATCCACAGCGGTATGAGCTTTTTGAACGACACTTTCTCGCGCTTGTTCATGGGCGCTCCTCAGTTCTTTTCGCTGTGGGTCATGGCGGTGTAGAACACCCACGACACCAACAGAATGATCAGGAAATACACCAGCGAGAACGCCGCCGCAGGGCCCAGGTCGAACTGGCCGAGAGCCATGGTCGTCAGGGTCTGGCTGAGGAAGGTCGTTGAGTTGCCCGGACCACCACCAGTGAGTACGAATGGCTCGGTGTAGATCATGAAGCTGTCCATGAAGCGCAGCATCACCGCGATGAGCAGCACGCTCTTCATCTTCGGCAGCTGGATGTGTCGGAACACCGCCCAGTTGGACGCCCGATCAATCCGCGCCGCCTGGTAGTACACGTCCGGAATGGCGCGCAGACCCGAATAGCACAGCAACGCCACCAGCGAGGTCCAGTGCCAGACGTCGATGACCAGCACGGTCACCCAGGCGTCCGACGCATTGGCCGCGTAGTTGTAGCTGATGCCCAGCACATCGTTGAGGATCCAGCCCAGCAGACCGATGTCGCCACGGCCGAAGATCTGCCAGATGGTGCCGACCACGTTGAAGGGGATCAGCAGCGGAATGGTCATGACAATCAGGCACACCGATGACCAGCGCCCCTTGGTCGGCATGGTCAGGGCGATGCCGATGCCCAGCGGGATTTCGATCAGCAGCACGCAGGCGGAGTAGATGAACTGGCGCAGCAGCGAGTCATGCAGGCGCGGGTCCTGCAGCACTTGCCGGAACCAGTCGGCGCCGACGAAATAACGGCTGGACTGGTCGAAGATGTCCTGCACCGAATAGTTGACCACGGTCATCATCGGAATGATGGCGCTGAACGCCACCAGCAGGAACACCGGCAGCACCAACCACCAGGCCTTGTTGTTTTGCACTTTAGTCATGGGACACCTCGCTGGCCGGCAGTGTGTTCGTCGCGGCCTCCAGCAGAAATTCATCGGCGTAGAGCATCAGCCATTGCGCGGGGAAACTGATCCAGGCCTGGCCCTGGGGCACCGGCTTGTCTTCCTGTACACGCACTTTCAACAGCTGGCCGGCCAGTCTCAGGGTGAGGATCTTGTAGGTCCCCAGGTCCTCGACGTAGGTCACCTCGGCTTGCATGGCGTCATCGACCGGTCCGTCCCAGACGTGCACGAACTCGGGACGAATCCCGACTTTCAACGTGCTCCACTGAGTGGCGGCCAGACGCTGCTGCAAGGCTTCGGACAACGGCAGATGAATGCCGCCAAAGCCCACGCCGCCGGCTTCAGGCTTGACCTCGATGAGGTTCATACCCGGGCTGCCGATGAAGTAGCCGACGAAGGTGTGGTGCGGCTTTTCGAACAGTTCGCGCGGGGTGCCGAACTGGACGATCTGGCCGCCGTACATCACCGCAATCTTGTCGGCGAAGGTCGAAGCCTCCAGCTGATCGTGGGTGACGTAGACCATGGTGATGTTGAACTGCTCGTGAATCTGCTTGAGCTTGCGGCGCAGCTTCCACTTCAGGTGCGGGTCGATCACGGTCAGCGGTTCGTCGAACAGAATCGCCGACACGTCATCGCGAACCAGCCCGCGGCCCATGGAGACTTTCTGTTTTTCGTCAGCAGTGAGGCCTTTGGCTTTCTTCTTCAGCAACGGCTGCAGGTCCAGCACGTCGGCGATTTCCTGCACCTTGATCTTCACTTTCGCTTCCGGCATGCCCTGATTGCGCAGCGGAAAGGCGAGGTTGTCGTACACCGTCATGGTGTCGTAGACCACCGGGAACTGGAAAACCTGAGCGATGTTGCGCTCTTCCGGCGACATGTCGTTGACCACGGTGGTGTCGAACAGAACCTTGCCTTCGGACGGGCTGAGCAGGCCGGAGATGATATTGAGCAGGGTCGACTTGCCGCAGCCGGACGGGCCGAGCAAGGCATAGGCGCCGCCCTGCTCCCAGATGTGGGTCATTTCGCGGATGGCATAGTCTTCAGGGCCGGTCGGATTGGCGCTGTAGCTGTGCGCGAGTTGTTGCAAGCGGATCTCGGCCATCAGGCAACCCTCGCCATGCGCAGGCCCGGCGCCTGAATCAGGCCGCCCTGCTGATCGAATACAAACAGTTTGTGAGTCGGGATGTACACGCGAATCGGCGTGTCCACGTCGTACTCATGGACGCCCGGCAAATGCAGCACCAGCGAGAAATGCTCGTTGCGCACGTGCAGGAAGGTTTCCGAACCGCTGATTTCGGCGAGCTCGACGGTGACCGCCAGTTCGAGATCGTCGTCGTTGGACGGCACCAGACTCAGGTGGCTCGGGCGCACGCCAAAGCGGTACTCGCCGTCGCCGATGGCGCGCAGGTCGACGTTCAGCGGGAAGTGCACGAAGTTGGCGAAGCTCACTTCGTTGCCTTCGATGCGACCGGGCATCAGGTTGATCGGCGGCTCGGAGAACAACTCGGCGGCCAGCACGGTTTTCGGCTGGTGATAGACCTCGGGCGTCCGGCCGCTCTGGATGACGCGGCCTTCGTGCAGAATCGTGGTGGTCCCGCCCAGCGCCAGCGCTTCGTTCGGCTCGGTGGTGGCGTAAATGGCGATGGTATTGCGCGTTTCGAACAGCTGGCGCATTTCCTGACGCAGCTCTTCACGCAGCTTGTAGTCGAGGTTGACCAGCGGCTCATCGAACAGAATCAGCTCGGCGTCCTTGACCAGCGCCCGCGCCATGGCCGTGCGCTGCTGCTGGCCGCCGGACAATTCGAGGGGGTGACGGCTGAGGAATTTTTCGATGCGCAGCATCTTCGCGGTTTCGCGAACGCGGCGGTCGATTTCGTCCTTCGACATCTTGGCCTGGCGCAGCGGCGAGGCGATGTTGTCGTAGACGGTCATGCTCGGATAGTTGATGAACTGCTGATAAACCATCGAGACGTTGCGATGACGCACCGCGACCTGGGTGACATCTTTGCCATTCATCAGTACCCGGCCGCTGTCTGGCTTGTCCAGACCGGCCATCAAGCGCATCAGGCTGGTTTTGCCTGATAAGGTGCGCCCCAGCAATACGTTGAATGAGCCGGGTTCAAAGCTCAGCGAAGCATCGTCGATCCAGATCTGACCGTCGACGGAGCGGCTGACGTGCTCAAGCGTGAGAGACATGGCGTGCCCTTTTTATTTGTTTTGTTCGGGTGTTGCGTGTGTGCCGTATGGCAGGTCGTGACATCCGTTGACCGATTGTGCTGACCGCTTGTTGGATAGCGACAATCGTGCCAACCGGCCTGCTCGGGGGCTTTCTGGCTGAAATGCGCGGACTAGAGCGGTTGCGACAATTTGCCGCACAGATCGGCATTCGTTGATGAACATAAATGAACAGAAAAGGCTGAACACCTGAACAAAATGAACATTGACTTTGAACAATCCTGAACAACAATGGGTGGACGTTTTCGAGCAGGGATGCTCTGCCTAGCGGCATCTCGACAACAATAAATAAAAGTACTCGGACGGAGCCATTTCATGGCCACAGCAGGCGCATCCCCCAGCCACGACAGCATCATTGAGGACTCGTGGGCCCGTTGCCGCGAGTTCGGCCTCGACCACCAGTCACGCCCGTCCTTCGGTCGCCTGCCCGATCAGCAGGTTTCGCAACTGCTCGAGCGCCATCATTCACTGGTGCAGACCACTCACCAGCAGGTGCTGCCCTTCTACGAGAACATCCTGAGCAATTCCAATTGCCTGATCCTGCTCGCCGATCAGCAAGGCCAGGTGCTCAATTCCTGGGGTAACAAGCGCTTCGTCGAGCCGGATCAACAACCGGGTTTCGTCGCCGGCGCCAGCTGGCTGGAGCAAGGCGCCGGCACCAATGCCATCGGCACGGCCCTGGCCTGTGAACAGGCTGTTCACATTGAACACGATGAACACTTTCTCAAGGCCAACCGTTTCATGACCGGGTCGGCAGCGCCGATTTTCGATGCGTCGCGGCGGATGATCGCGGTGCTCGATGTGTCCAGCGACAGCTTCCTGCCGCCCTCCCACACCCTGGGGATGGTCAAGATGATGGGCCAGACCATCGAAAACCGGCTGATCCTCGACCAGTTCCAGCACAGCCATTTCCAGCTGGTGTTCAACACCGGCCTGAACAACCTCGACAGCCAGTGGGCCGGGTTGCTGGTGTTTGACGAAAGCGGCCGGGTGCTCTGCGCCAACCGCCGTGCCGACAATCTACTGGGCGTCAGCCTGCTCAACGCCAACATCGAAAACCTGTTCAAGGCGCCGATCACCGACCTGCTGGATCAAATGGAAGGCCAGCCCTTTCCGCTTCAGGCCTCGGGCCATAACCGTTTTCATTGCATGCTGAAGCGACCGAAGGCGCCGGTGCTCAAGCTCAGAACGGTGCCGGTGCCGACTCCGGTGCAAGTATCGGTTGCGTCTCGGTCGGCCACTGTTGGCGCCATTGAGCCAGGGCTGGGTGATGAGCGGGTTGAGAAAGCCGCGCGCCAGGGTCAGCGACTGCTGGAGAAGAACGTCCCGCTGTTGATCCTCGGTGAGACGGGTGTGGGCAAGGAAGTGTTCGTCAAAGCCCTGCACCGCGCCAGCTCCCGCGCCGATCAGCCCATGATTGCCGTGAACTGCGCAGCGATCCCGTCGGAGCTGGTCGAAGCCGAACTGTTTGGCTACGAAAAAGGCGCGTTCACCGGGGCTCACCATAAAGGCAGCATCGGGCTGATCCGCAAGGCGGACAAAGGCACGCTGTTTCTCGACGAGATCGGCGACATGCCGCTGCCGGTTCAAGCGCGCTTGCTGCGGGTGTTGCAGGAGCGGTGCGTGCAGCCGGTGGGCAGCAGCGAGTTGTACCCGGTGGACATCCGGGTAATTTCCGCGACCCATTGTTCACTGCGCGAGCATGTGCAGAACGGGCGGTTTCGACAGGATTTGTACTACCGCATCAGTGGCCTGAACCTGGAGCTGCCGCCGTTACGCGATCGCAGCGATAAACCTGCGCTGGTGCGTGCGATCTGGGAACAACACCGCGAACCGCAGCAGACAGCGGGATTCGAGCCTCAGGTGATGGAGCTGTTTGAACGGCACCCGTGGCCGGGAAATCTGCGGCAGTTGAGCAACGTGATTCAGGTGGCGTTGGCGCTCGCCGACGATCAGCCGATCTCCACCGAGCATCTGCCGGAAGACTTTTTTGCGGACCTGGCGATGGGGTGTGAACATGTCGAGCCCGAGGCAGTGCTCAACCGCAAGGCTGCACTGGACACGCCGGAGGAGTTGAGTGAGTTGTTGCAGGCGGCAGGCGGGAATATCTCGCAGCTGGCGAAGCGGCTGGGGGTGAGCCGGAATACGCTGTACAAGCGACTGCGGGAACAGGGGTTTTGATTGGGGTTTGTCGCTAGCGCGCAGAGCCAGCAAAACCGGGATGCGGAGTATCAGACGAGGCATTCCCACGCGGGGCGTCTCCACAATCAGCACAGAATTGTAACGGTGGCTTGGGCAAGAAGAATTATATGGCTATATTTGGCCAATATTTCCGAATGCGAGCATACGTCATGATTATCGTCCCCCTCGGTGAGGCCAAGGACAACCTGTCAAAACTGGTAGATGACGCTGCGGCCGGCCAGACCATCACGATCGCTAAACATGGTCGAGCAATGGCGCGCCTCGTCCCGATCGGACGGCCCACCGGTAAACGCATCGGTGCTATGAAAGGTATTCTTCAACTACCGGACGACTTCGATGCACCGCTTTCTGACTCTGTACTGGATGATTTCGAAGGCAGTCGCCCATGAGGATACTGCTGGATACTCATATTCTTCTGTGGGCTCTGACTGACGACCCGAAGCTTTCTCCCAAAGCAAAAAAACTGATCGAAACCGCCACTGAGGTTTACATCAGCGCCGCCACGTTCTGGGAGATGTCGATAAAGATTGGCTTGGGGAAACTAACGGCCGATCTCGAGGAGATTCGCGAGTACTGCCGAGACAGCGGCTTTATCGAGCTCCCTGTCAGCGTTGAACATGCAATCGCAGTCAAAGATCTGGAACACCATCATCGCGACCCATTCGATAGGCTAATCGTTGCTGCCGCCATTACTGAACCGATGAAGCTAATTACGTCAGACGCGATGGTTGCCAGGTACACGTCACTTGCTGTTCTGGCCTAAAGCACCTAGGCGCCAAAAGCAGCAGGTCAGTCGACATCAACAATTTGCCAAACGAACTTCGTGAGACTGATTGTTCCACCCAGAACGGGAACAATCACCGCAGATGTAACGGGTGACAGATGAACTGTGGGAGCGAGCTTGCTCGCGAAGAGGCCAGTACATCCGCCAAATATTCAGCGTTCGAAACGCCGCCTTCGCGAGCAAGGTGGAGCGCCACCCCGGTCGCTCCCACATCAACCGTGTGCGCGGCTGATCAATCCGCCAACCGCCATGTCGTGCTGCCCTTGCTGTCTTCCAGCACCACGCCCATGGCGGTGAGTTGATCGCGGATGCGGTCGCCTTCAGCCCAGTTCTTGTCAGCGCGCGCCTGCAGGCGTGCGGCGATCAAGGCTTCGACTTCGGCGGCATCCACCCGCCCTTCAGCGCCGGCGCGCAGGAAGTCATCGGCTTCCAGTTGCAACACGCCCAACACACTGGCCAGCTCCTTCAAGCGAGCCGCCAGACCTGCCGCTGCGTTGACATCGCTGTCGCGCAGACGGTTGATCTCGCGGACCATCTCGAACAGCACGGCGCAGGCTTCCGGGGCCCCGAAGTCGTCGTTCATGGCATTCGAAAAACGCTCGACGAACGCCTCACCACCCGCAGGCTCAGCGACCGGCAAGCCTTTGAGCGCGTGATAGAACCGCTCCAGCGCGCCTTTCGATTCCTTCAGGCTGTCTTCGGAATAGTTGATCGCGCTGCGGTAGTGGCTCGACACCAGCAGGTAACGCACCACTTCCGGGTGGTATTTATCCAGCACGTCGCGAATGGTGAAGAAGTTGTTCAAGGACTTGGACATCTTCTCGCCATTGATGCGGATCATGCCGCAGTGCAACCAGGCGTTGGCGTAGGTCTTGCCGGTCGCGGCTTCGCTCTGGGCAATCTCGTTTTCGTGGTGCGGGAATTCCAGGTCGCTGCCGCCGCCATGAATGTCGAAGGTCTCACCCAGGCAGCAGGTGGACATCACCGAGCATTCGATGTGCCAGCCCGGACGCCCGGCGCCCCACGGCGATTCCCAGCTCGGTTCGCCCGGCTTGACGCCTTTCCACAGCACGAAATCCAGCGGGTCGTCCTTGGCCTCATCGACTTCGATCCGGGCACCGATGCGCAGGTCTTCGATTTTCTTGCGCGACAGCTTGCCGTAGCCGAGGAATTTGCCGACGCGGTAGTACACGTCGCCATTGCCCGGTGCGTAGGCATAGCCCTTGTCGATCAGGCGCTGGATCATGTCGTGCATGCCGCCGATGTAATCGGTGGCGCGCGGCTCCATGTCCGGCTTGAGGATGTTCAGGCGCGCTTCGTCCTCGTGCATCGCGTCGATCATGCGCGCGGTCAGGGCATCGAACGCTTCACCGTTTTCACGGGCGCGGTTGATGATCTTGTCGTCGATGTCGGTGATGTTGCGCACGTAGGTCAGGTCGTAGCCGCTGAAACGCAGCCAGCGGGTAACCACGTCGAACGCCACCATGCTGCGGCCGTGGCCCAGGTGGCAGTAGTCGTACACGGTCATCCCGCAGACGTACATGCGCACCTTGTTGCCATCCAGCGGTTTGAAGACTTCTTTGCTCTTGCTGAGCGTGTTGTAGATAGAAAGCACGTTGCCTACCTTAGCTCCACGAATCGCGGAGCGTCACAGTCCGGTTAAAGACCGGATGACCGGGTTTCGAGTCCTTCAGATCCGCGCAGAAATAGCCTTCGCGTTCGAACTGGAAACGGTCTTCCGGCTGAGCGTCAGCCAACGACGGTTCAGCGCGACAACCGGTCAACACCTGCAGGGAGCCTGGGTTGATGTTGTCCAGGAAGGTCTTGCCCTCTTCTGCCTTCTCAGGGTTTGCCGACAGGAACAGACGGTCGTACAAACGCACTTCGCATTCGATGCTTTCGGCTGCCGGTACCCAGTGCACAACGCCTTTGACCTTGCGGCCTTCAGGGTTCTTGCCCAGGGTTTCCGGGTCGTAGGAGCAACGCAGCTCGACGATGTTGCCGTCGGCGTCCTTGATCGCTTCGTCGGCGCGAATCACGTAGCTGCCACGCAGGCGCACTTCACCGTTCGGCTCCAGGCGCTTATAGCCCTTCGGCGGCTCTTCCATGAAGTCGTCACGGTCGATGTAGATCTCGCGGGAAAACGGCAGCTTGCGCACGCCGAGCTCTTCCTTCTGCGGATGGCGCGGCAGTTCGAGGTGGTCAACCTGGCCTTCCGGGTAGTTGGTGATCACGACTTTCAACGGACGCAGCACGCACATGGCGCGCGGGGCGTTGTGGTCCAGGTCCTGACGGATGCTGAATTCCAGCATGCCGAAATCGACCACGCCGTCGGAACGGTTGGTGCCGATCATTTCGCAGAAATTGCGGATCGACGCCGGGGTGTAACCGCGACGGCGGAAACCCGACAGCGTTGACATGCGCGGGTCGTCCCAGCCGTGCACGTGCCTTTCATCGACCAGTTGCTTGAGCTTGCGCTTGCTGGTGATGGTGTAGTTCAGGTTCAGACGCGAGAACTCGTACTGGCGCGGCTTGCACGGCACCGGCAGGTTATCGAGAAACCACTCGTAGAGCGGGCGATGGCTCTCGAATTCCAGGGTGCAGATCGAATGGGTGATGCCTTCGATGGCGTCTGATTGACCGTGGGTGAAATCGTAGATCGGGTAGATGCACCACTTATCACCGGTCTGGTGGTGATGGGCGTGACGAATGCGGTAGAGGATCGGATCGCGCAGGTTCATGTTCGGCGAAGCCATGTCGATCTTGGCGCGCAGGACACGGGCGCCGTCTTCGAACTCGCCGGCCTTCATGCGGCTGAACAGGTCGAGGTTTTCTTCGACGCTACGATCGCGGAACGGGCTGTTCTTGCCCGGTTCGGTCAGGGTGCCGCGGTATTCGCGCGCCTGCTCGGGGGTGAGGTCATCGACGTAGGCCTTGCCCGTTTCGATCAGATGGACCGCCCAGGCGTACAACTGGTCGAAGTACTGCGAGGCATAACGCACTTCGCCGGACCACTCGAAGCCCAGCCATTTGACGTCGGCTTCAATGGCGTCGATGTATTCCTGGTCTTCCTTCGCCGGGTTGGTGTCGTCGAAGCGCAGATGCGTGACGCCGCCGAATTCCTGAGCCAGACCGAAGTTGACGCAAATCGACTTGGCATGACCGATGTGCAGGTAGCCGTTGGGCTCCGGCGGGAAGCGGGTCACGATCTGGGTGTGCTTGCCCGAATCCAGGTCAGCCTGCACGATGGGGCGCAGGAAGTTGGTTGGAATGGCTGGGCCTGCCTTGGAATTCGCAGCGGCATCTTGAGTGGGCTTGCTCATAGGATCCTTGTACGGGTCGCGGCCAGGAAGGCCGGTTAAATCAAAGCGCCTATCATAGCCGAAGCTGTCAAGCCCCTGACAGCGCGCTGTGACAAAACTGCCGAGATGGGCGCCCGGTCAGCGGCGGAACCTGCTGCTCAATCGCAACTACCCGAGCAACGGCTACCCTCTGTAAACTGCGCGCCTGAAGTGAATCCGCAGGACTGGCCTCGCATTCCGATGGCCGACTGCTGCGATCACTGCCTCCCATTACGACTTCAAAGAGCGAGCTGACCATGTCGAAAGTAAAGCTGACCACCAACCACGGTGAAATCGTTCTGCAATTGAACGCAGAAAAGGCGCCGCTGACTGTCGCCAACTTCATCGAATACGTCAAAGCAGGCCACTACGAAAACACCGTGTTTCACCGCGTGATCGGCAATTTCATGATTCAGGGCGGCGGCTTCGAGCCTGGCATGAAAGAAAAGAAAGACAAGCGCCCGAGCATCCAGAACGAAGCCGACAACGGCCTGCCGAACAAGAAGTACTCAGTGGCTATGGCCCGCACCATGGAGCCCCATTCAGCCTCGGCGCAGTTCTTCATCAACGTCGCCGACAACAGCTTCCTCAATCACAGCGCGAAGACCGTGCAGGGTTGGGGTTACGCCGTGTTCGCTGACGTCGTCGAAGGCACTGACGTGGTCGACAAGATCAAGGGCGTCGCCACCACGTCCAAGGCCGGTCATCAAGACGTTCCGGCTGACGACGTGATCATCGAGAAAGCCGAGATCATTGAGTGATATTGCTGATCTCCGATCTGCACCTGGAAGAAGGACGCCCGGACATTACCCGGGCGTTTCTCGGTCTGCTGAATGGGCGTGCGCGCGCGGCTGAATCGCTGTACATCCTTGGGGATTTCTTCGAAGCCTGGATCGGCGATGACGCCATGTCGCCGTTTCAGCGCTCGATTTGCCAGGCGCTGCGTACGCTGAGCGACAGCGGCACGCGGGTGTTCCTGATGCACGGCAATCGCGACTTCATGATCGGTCAGGGGTTTTGCAAAGCGGCGGGCTGCACGCTGCTCAAGGACCCGAGCGTGGTGAGTTTCAACGGCGAACCGGTGCTGCTGATGCACGGCGACAGCCTGTGTACGCGGGACGAAGCCTACATGCGTATGCGCCGTTACCTGCGCCATCCGCTGACGCTGTGGGTGCTGCGGCATCTGCCGTTGAGCACACGGCACAAGCTGGCGCGCAAGCTACGCAGCGAAAGCCGTGCGCAGACGCGGATGAAGGCCAACGACATTGTCGACGTCACGCCGGACGAAGTGCCACGGGTGATGAACGAGTCTGGCGTGAAGACGCTGATCCACGGTCACACCCATCGGCCTGCGGTTCACGACGTTCAACTGGGCCAGACCACGGCGCAGCGCATCGTGCTGGGGGACTGGGATCGTGAGGGGTGGTTGCTGCAGATCGATGAATCGGGCTTTCATCTGGAGTCGTTTGCGTTTGAGGCCTGACCAGATCACCGGTGCGTCAGAAGTGAACACCGATGATCGTCGAACGCAGAACCTGTGGGAGCGACCGGGGTGGCGCTCCACCTTGCTCGCGAAGGCTTACTTTCTGACATCAGAGAAAGTGGCTGAATGTCCCGGCCTCTTCGTGAGCAAGCTCACTCCCACAAGTATTGTGTTTGACGCCGACAGCGCGGCGTCAATCAATGCCCTCCCCCAGGCGCCGCCTTCGCGGTAAACGGTGGTTTGGCCAGCCAGATGATCAGGATCAGCGACAGGAACACCCAGCCCATCATGTAGAAGTAGTCCACCGTGGACATCATGTACGCCTGGCTGGTGACCATCGAATCGAGCTGTGCATAGGCCTGATTGCTCGCCCCACCCAGGGTCTCCAGCGCATGCCGCGTCGTCGGCTCGTAGGCGTTCACGCTTTCGCTCAGATAGGCGTGGTGCTGATCGGCGCGGCGGATCCAGATCCACGTGGTCAAGGAGGCCGCGAAGCTGCCACCGAGGTTGCGCAGGAAGGTCGCCAGCCCCGAGCCGTCGGCGATCTGCGACGGCGGCAGGTCGGAGAGCAGGATGCTCAAGGTCGGCATGAAGAACAGCGCAATGCCCGCACCCATGAACAACTGCACCAGGGCGATGTGCTCGAAATTCACCTGACTGGTGAAACTTGCCCGCATGAAGCAACTCAGGCCAATCCCCAGAAACGCGAGGCCGGCGAGCAGGCGCAAGTCGAATTTATGCGCATAACGTCCCACGAAGGGCGACATCAACACCGGCAGTACCCCGAGTGGCGCCACCGCCAGCCCTGCATACGTCGCCGTGTAACCCATCTGCGTTTGCAACCACTGGGGCAGAATCAGGTTGATCCCGAAGAACCCCGCGTAGCCCGCTACCAGGCAGATCGTCCCGTAGCGAAAGTTGCGAAACGCAAACAGCCGCAGGTTGACCACCGGGTGATCATCCGTCATTTCCCAGATGACAAATGCCGCCAGGCCAATCGCCGAAATCACCGAGCCGATAATGATGAAGTTCGACTCGAACCAGTCCAGGTCATTGCCTTTGTCGAGCACGATCTGCAGCGCGCCCACGCCGATGATCAGCGTAATCAGACCGACGTAATCCATGGGCTGGCGGCTGGTGCTGACCGGCCGGGTAGCCATCTGCTGACGCACAACGAACGCCGCGAACAGTCCGATCGGCACGTTGATGAAGAAGATCCACGGCCAGCTGTAACTGTCGGTGATCCAGCCGCCGAGAATCGGCCCGGCAATCGGCGCCACAACCGTCACCATCGCCAGCAATGCCAATGCCATCCCCCGTTTCGCAGGGGGATAAACGGCGATCAGCAGCGTTTGCGTCATCGGGTACAACGGCCCGGCAACCATGCCCTGCAACACTCGAAAGCCCACCAGCTCAGGCATCGAGGTGGAAATGCCGCAGAGAAACGAGGCGGTGACGAACAGCAGCGTGGCCCACAGAAACAGCTTCACCTCGCCGAAGCGCCGGCTCAGCCAGCCGGTCAGCGGCAGCGCGATGGCGTTACTGACCGCGAACGAGGTGATGACCCACGTGCCCTGCTCCGAGCTCACGCCGAGGTTGCCGGAGATGGTCGGCAAGGCCACGTTGGCGATGGTCGTGTCGAGCACTTGCATGAAAGTCGCCAGCGACAGGCCGATGGTGGTCAGCAACAGGCTTGGCGGCGTAAAAGAAGCGGGAGCGTTCGTACTCATCGCGAATCCTTTGACACTCAAAGATCACCACGGCCTGTACACACAGGCCGTGGCAGATGGATTGGCGAATCAGCGCTGGGCTGTCTTGCCGCTGGTTGACGCGCTGTTCTCGTGGATCACGCGGGCGATCATCGTGTCGGCGTCGGCCAGTTGTTTGGCGTAGACATCGGTGGTGAACAGCGGCTGCTTCGGCGGTTGTTGCGCCAGCACCGGACCGCTCTGGTCGTGCAGGTTCACGTCAACGGTGGTAGACAGGCCGATGCGCAGCGGATGCTTGGCCAGCTCGTCGGCGTTGATGTGAATCCGCACCGGAATACGCTGGACGATCTTGATCCAGTTACCGGTGGCGTTCTGGGCGGGCAACAATGCAAACGCACTGCCGGTACCGGCGCCGACGCTGTCCACGGTGCCGCTGTATTTGACGTCGCCGCCGTACAGGTCGGCTTCGATGTCCACCGGCTGGCCGATGCGCATCTGGCCGAGCTGGGTTTCCTTGAAGTTGGCGTCGATCCACAGCTGGTCGAGGGGGATCACCGCCATCAGCGCAGTGCCCGGCTGAACCCGCTGGCCCAGCTGCACGGTGCGCTTGGCGACGTAACCGGTGACCGGAGCGATCAGCGTGCTGCGCGCGTTGCTCAGGTAGGCCTGACGCAGTTGCGCGGCAGCGGCTTTGACGTCCGGATGCGAGGACACCTGAGTGTCATCCACCAGCGCAGTGCTGGTTGCCAGCTGCTGCTGAATGTTGGTCAACGCATTCTGCGCGGTGGTCAGGTCATCCTTGGCGTGGGACAGCTCTTCCTGGGAAATCGCCCCGCCCGCCGCCAGACTGCGACGACGGTTGAAGTTGTCCTGGGCTCTCTGCACTTCGGCGCGCTGGGCCGCCAGTTGGGCTTTCATGCCGTCGACGTTGCTGTACAGACCACGCACCTGACGCACGACTTTCGCCAGATTGGCTTCGGCACTTTGCAGCGCCACTTCGGCGTCATTCGGGTCGAACTGCACCAGCACCTGACCTTCGCGGACCAGATCGCCGTCGTCGGCGCCGATGCTGACCACGGTGCCGGTGACTTGGGGGGTGATCTCCACGACGTTGCCGTTGACATAGGCATCGTCGGTGCTCTCGCTCCAGCGACCGTACATTTCGTACCAGGCCCAGACGCCAAGGACGCCAAGCACCACGACCAGCAGCAGGCCGAGCAACAGCAGCTTGCGCTTGCGCGGGTTCTTGGTCGGTTTGGTCTGCTCGGCGCCCTTGTCAGCGGCCTTGTCAGGCGCGGAGGCGTTGACGTCCTTTTCTTCGTTTGTAGCGTTGTTGTCGGTAGTGGCAGCGGCCATGACGATTACCTTAATGAGTCAGCGAAGCAGTTGACGGGACGACCGGGGCGGCGTTGTCGCCGGGCTTGCTGTCTTCGAAGCCTCCCCCGAGGGCCTGCATCAACTGGATCGAAAGATCGATTCGTTCCGCGTTGAGATCAGCCTGTTGGCGTTGCGATTGCAGCAGTTGTTGCTCGACGCTCAGTACGTCCAGGTAGTTGCCGATCCCCGAGGAGTAGCGCTGAACGACGGTGTCGTAGGATTTCTGAATCACGTCGGTCGCCTGCTGGCGCGCTTCGATCTGACGGCGGATGTCGCGCAACTGACCGATGCCATCGCTGACATCCCCCAGCGCCCGGACCAGCGTCTTGTTGTACTGCGCCACGGCGAGGTCATAGTCGGCGTCCCGCGCATCCAGATCGGCACGGCGACGGCCGCCGTCGAAGATCGGCAGCGACACCGTCGGCGCGACGTTGAAGAAGCGACTGGCTGAGCCGAACATCGCATCACCCAACAGCGACTCAACACCCGCCGACGCACTCAGGTTGAGGTTCGGGTAGAAGTTGGTCTTGCTGACGTCGATGTTCTTGCTCGCCGCTTCAACCCGCCAGCGCGCTGCCACCAGGTCCGGGCGACGGCCCAGCAATTCGGCGGGCACCACCGACGGCAAGGCGACTGCCGCAGGTTGCAACACGGCAGGCCGGCTCAGTTGTTCGCCACGGTCCGGGCCTTTGCCCATCAGCACGGCCAGCTGGATCTTGGCGCTGCGCAGGCTTTTTTCCGCGTCCGCCAACGACTCGCGAGAGTTGGCTTCCAGGCTCTGGGTCTGCTCGTACTGGTACTCGCTGTCGATGCCCGACTTGAAGCGCCGCGATCCCAGGTCAAGCAATTGACTTGTGCGCTTGAGGTCTTCAGCCGCCAGGTCACGGACGATGTAGGCCTGGCCCAGGTCGCTGTAAGCGCGGGCGACGTCGGCGGCCAGGGTCAATTGCGCTGCTTGCTGGTCGACTTCGCTGGCACGGGCCTGGCCCAACGCCGCTTCCCAGGCCGCACGCTGGCCGCCCCACAAGTCGAAGTTGTAATTGAAGCCGGCGCTCAGGCTGCGCAAGGTGCTGTAGCGGTCGCCCGCCCCGGTCGGGTCCTGATCACGGGCCAGGCGCGAACGGCTGACGCTGGCGTCGGCATCCACGGTCGGCATGCGTTCGGCGTCGGCGGCATAGGCCTGCGCGGTCGCCTGATGGGTGCGGGCGGCAGCGATCTGCATGTCCGGACTGTCGCGCAGTGCTTCGGTGATCAGGCTATTGAGTTGTGGATCGCCCAGGCTGGTCCACCAGTCGCGCTTGGGCCAGGCGGCCGGCGACAGGGTGATGCCATTGAGGCTTTGAGCGGTCTGCAGACTGTTGGCATCGATGCCGACGGCTTCGGTTTTCAGGCCTTTGGAGCTCGCGCAACCGGCCAGCACCAGTGCCACGACTATCAGGCTCAGGGACGTGCGCAGGGTCGAGCCCCGCTGAAGGTGAGTGCTCATTGTTCGGCAATCCGGGCAATCGTAATGGGGTCGCCCGAGGCAACCAGAATTTTCGTCAGAATCTTTTCCAGGGCCAGCAGCTCGCTGTCTTCCAGCACCCCGACCATCTCGTTCATCGCGTGTGCGCCGATTTCCGGCAACAGGTCGGAGAGCGCCTTGCCTTCCTCGGTCAGCACCAGTTGCACCTGACGCCGATCGGATTCCGAGCGCGCGCGGGACAGCAGGTTTTTCTGCTCCAGACGGTCGAGCATGCGGGTCATCGAACCACTGTCGAGATTCAACATGCGGCAGATGTCGGCCGGGGTCTCAGCGCAGAAACGCGCGATCATCACCAGCACTTTGAACTGCTGCGCAGTGACGCCGTGGGGCTCGAGATGCCGGTCGAGGATGCGGTTTTTCAGTTGTTCAGTCCGGCCCAGCAACATGCCCAGCAGACTGTCGTGAAAATTTTCAGGAGTGAAATGCGCCATTGATAGCCACCCATTATCTGCTTAGGCAGTGAATGGAGGGGATCTTACTGCCTAGGCAGTAAACACACAATGAAACAATATTTAGGGTGCGCGAATTCGGACGAACGTAGTTCGCCTGCTGAATGGGTTGTTTTATAGAGTGGCTTAGAGCGCCGGCACACCGCTGTGGAAGCGGAAATCTTCATCCGGGCTCAGGATCAGCTCGCGCTCGGCCAGGCGGATTTCTTCGATCTTGGCGTCGACGTCCGCTTCAGTGCCGTAGGTGTAGGCGAGTTTCAGGTAGTCCTGAAAATGCCGGGCCTCGGACTTGAGCAGGCTGGCGTAAAACTTCGACAAGTCTTCGTCCAGATGCGGCACCAACGCAGCGAAGCGTTCGCACGAGCGCGCTTCGACGATGGCGCCGACGACCAGCGCGTCGGTCAGGCGATACGGGTTGTGGGTACGAACGAGTTTGCGCAGCGACCCGGCATAGCGCGCCGAGCTGATGTTGGCCATCGGAATGCCGCGCTTCTTGATGATGCCGATCACTTGTTCGAAGTGACGCAGCTCTTCGCGCGCCAGCCGGGACATCTTGGCCAGCAGGTCGAACTTGTCGTTGTACTGGAACATGAACTGAAACGCCGCGCCGGCGGCCTTCTTTTCATTGTTGGCGTGATCGATCAGCAGGATATCCAGATTCTGCAAGGCGGCCTGAACCCAACTGTCGGGCGTGGGGCAAAGCAGGAAAGCGTCGATTTCTGGATAGATCTGCATGGGTTCACGGATGGCTGGCTGGGCAAGGCGCAGCATTATACGGAGCCTGACGGGCAGAGCCAGCGTGCGCAGATGAAAAGCATGGATTGTCGGGACCGGGCGCGAGAATCAGGTCACGATCAGACCGCGCCCATCGCATCCTTGAGGAAGCCCGGCGCGATGTAGCGCTCGTAGTGCGCTTCGGACAGCAGGAAGAATTCCCGATCAATGGCATCGCGCAGCTCAGGCAGCGACCAGTCGCGAAACTCCGGCAGCAGCACCATGCCGTAGGCGTCCAGCTGGTTGATCACCCTCGCGCCCCGGGCAATCAGCTGGTAGGCCCAGCAATATTCCGACTGATGGGGGACGAAGCGAATCTTGCGCTGCTCCAGTTGCGCCCGCAGCCTGGCCGGGTCGAACACCTCGACTTTCCCCGCCATCACTTGCACCAGCAGCTGTTCAAGGCGCAGCCAGACGGCGCGCTTTGCATCCTCGTCGTAGCCGTTCCAGTGGATCACTTCGTGGTGGAAGCGCTTGCATCCCCGGCACACGAGGTCGCCGTAGACGGTGGAGCACAGACCCACGCAGGGCGTCTTGATGATTTGATTGGGCATGGCAAGGAAACACGACGGCGAACGAAACAAGCCGGCATGTTAGCCCTTTGTCTAACGAGGTACACCCTTCAACCTGTAGGGGCTAACTTACCTTCAGCGGTTTTTTACCGTAGAATCACCGGGCCTTTTAAGGCGCCAATGTCCGTTGGAAGCTGTTTTCAAAGCGTCACGAGCACAGTCAGGGCCTTTTACGAAGGCCCGCCCCGCAGTCCGGTCCGACGTAAGTTCGCTTACGTCCCCTCCCCCGACCGATCATGCAGGCGTAAAACTTTGAAAACAGCTTCTGTTGGAGATCGTCAGCTTCCTGCCAAGAAACTTTAAAAAGTTCGAGAGCGCCGATGCGGACCTTCTCTGGATGAGCGTCCCGGACACCCATTTGGGACCACTGATGAGGGTAATACTGTGCTTGAAGCCTACCGTAAACACATCGAAGAGCGTGCCGCCCAGGGTATCGTGCCCCAGCCGCTTAACGCCGAACAAACTGCAGGCCTGGTCGAGCTGCTGAAAAACCCACCGGCTGGCGAAGAAGCTTTCCTGCTTGACCTGATCACCAATCGCGTTCCACCGGGCGTTGACGAAGCTGCCTACGTCAAAGCCGGTTTCCTTTCTGCCCTGGCCAAGGGCGAAGTTCATTCCCCTCTGCTCGACAAGAAGCGCGCCGTCGAACTGCTCGGCACCATGCAGGGCGGCTACAACATCGTGACCATGGTTGATCTGCTGGACGACGCCGAGCTGGCACCCGTCGCTGCAGAGCAACTAAAGCACACCCTGCTGATGTTCGATGCCTTCCACGACGTCGCTGAAAAAGCCAAGAACGGCAACGCACACGCCAAGGGCGTGCTGCAGTCCTGGGCTGACGGCGAGTGGTTCCAGAAACGTCCGACCCTGGCCGAAAAGATCAGCCTGCGCGTCTTCAAGGTCACCGGCGAAACCAACACCGACGACCTGTCGCCTGCGCCTGACGCCTGGTCCCGCCCGGACATCCCGCTGCACGCCCTGGCCATGCTGAAAATGGCCCGCGACGGCATCGTCCCTGACGTGCAAGGCTCCATCGGTCCGATGAAGCAGATCGAAGACATGCGCAGCCAGGGTTTCCCTATCGCCTACGTCGGTGACGTGGTCGGTACCGGTTCCTCGCGTAAATCGGCCACCAACTCGGTGCTGTGGTTCTTCGGCGACGACATCCCGAACGTGCCGAACAAGCGCGCCGGCGGCTTCTGCTTCGGCAGCAAGATCGCACCGATCTTCTACAACACCATGGAAGATGCGGGCGCCCTGCCGATCGAGTTCGACGTATCGAACATCAACATGGGCGACGTCATCGACGTTTACCCGTATGCCGGCAAAGTCACCAAACATGGCACCGACGAAATCCTGGCGACCTTCGAACTGAAGACGCCGGTGCTGCTCGACGAAGTCCGCGCTGGCGGCCGTATTCCGCTGATCATCGGTCGTGGCCTGACCGGCAAGGCCCGCACCGAACTGGGCCTGCCGCCTTCGACGCTGTTCAAGCTGCCTGACGTTCCCGCTGCCAGCACCAAGGGTTTCACCCTGGCGCAGAAGATGGTCGGCAAGGCCTGCGGCACCGACGGTATCCGTCCGGGCACTTACTGCGAGCCGAAGATGACCACCGTCGGTTCTCAGGACACCACCGGTCCAATGACCCGTGACGAACTGAAAGACCTGGCGTGCCTGGGCTTCTCCACCGATCTGGTGATGCAGTCGTTCTGCCACACCGCGGCGTATCCGAAGCCGATCGACGTCAAGACTCACCACACGCTGCCTGACTTCATCATGACCCGCGGCGGCGTTTCCCTGCGTCCGGGCGACGGCATCATCCACAGCTGGCTGAACCGCATGCTGCTGCCGGACACCGTCGGTACCGGTGGTGACTCCCACACCCGTTTCCCGATCGGTATCTCGTTCCCGGCCGGTTCCGGTCTGGTCGCGTTCGCCGCTGCCACTGGCGTCATGCCGCTGGACATGCCGGAGTCGATCCTGGTTCGTTTCAAGGGCAAGCTGCAACCGGGCGTCACCCTGCGCGACCTGGTTCATGCGATTCCGTACTACGCCATTCAGAAAGGCCTGCTGACGGTCGAGAAGAAGGGCAAGAAGAACGCCTTCTCCGGTCGCATTCTGGAGATCGAAGGTCTGGAAACCCTGACCGTCGAACAGGCTTTCGAGCTGTCCGACGCTTCGGCCGAACGCTCTGCCGCCGGTTGCACCATCAAGCTGTCGAAAGAGTCGATCGCCGAGTACCTGAAGTCGAACATCACCCTGCTGCGCTGGATGATCGGCGAAGGCTACGGCGACCCGCGTACCCTGGAGCGTCGTGCTCAGGCGATGGAAGCCTGGGTGGCCAATCCAGAACTGCTGGAAGCCGACGCTGACGCGGAATACGCTGAAATCATCGAGATCGATCTGGCCGATGTAAAAGAGCCTGTGCTCTGCGCGCCGAACGACCCGGACGATGCCCGTCTGTTGTCGAGCGTCGCTGGCGAGAAGATCGACGAGGTGTTCATCGGTTCGTGCATGACCAACATTGGTCACTTCCGCGCCGCCGGCAAGTTGCTGGAGCAGGTGAAGGGTCAGTTGCCGACGCGTCTGTGGCTGTCGCCGCCGACGAAGATGGATGCTCATCAGTTGACCGAGGAAGGTTACTACGGCATTTACGGCAAGGCTGGCGCGCGCATGGAAATGCCGGGCTGTTCGCTGTGCATGGGTAACCAGGCACGTGTTGAGCCGAATTCGACGGTGGTGTCGACGTCGACCCGTAACTTCCCGAACCGTTTGGGTGATGGGGCGAACGTGTATCTGGCGTCGGCTGAGTTGGCGTCGGTGGCGTCGATTCTGGGTCGTCTGCCGACGGTCGAGGAGTATATGGAGTACGCGGGCAAGATCGACAGTATGGCTGCCGATGTTTACCGTTACTTGAGCTTCGATCAGATCGCGGAATTCCGTGAGGCTGCAGCGAACGCTAATATCCCGGTTGTTCAGGCTTAATAGCTGAGACCGTGTTGAAAGAACCCCGCTTCGGCGGGGTTTTTTGTTTTTAAGATCAAGGGCGTCTGCCTGGGGGCAGACTGTTTCGCCTTCGGCGAGTTACTTGGAAAAGCACCCCAAGTAACCAAGGGTGCCTGCTCCTGGTTAGGCCCTTCCTTCGTCAGGGTTCCTTCACTCCGGTCTCGCTCCGTGGGCCCGCGCCGAACGGACATCCATGTCCTGACGGCGCTCTCGCCGCATCCATGCGGCTCGGCCCACTGCGCATCGTCTACGTTCAGCCTGCACCCAAGTCG
>NZ_JASCOY010000060.1:0-34552 GCF_029960075.1 Pseudomonas sp. PS02290 | reverse complement strand
CTGGGGGGGGGGGGGGGGGCGCCCCCACGGAGCGAGACCGGAGTGAAGGAACCCTGACGAAGGAAGGGCCCAACCAGGAGCACAAGCCCTTGGTTACTTGGGGCTTTATCAAGTAACTCGCCGAAGGCGAAACAGTCTGCCCCCAGGCAGACGCACTTGATCTTGACCTAGCTGACCTCAACGCCTTGTTGCTTCAGAAACCCCACAAACGCCTCTTCATCGAGCACTTTCAAGCCCAGTTCATTGGCCTTGGTCAACTTCGAGCCCGCCCCCGGCCCGGCCACCACCGTGTGGGTCTTCGCCGAGACCGAACCGGACACCTTCGCCCCCAGCCCCTCCAGCTTCTCCTTCGCCACGTCCCGGCTCATCAACTCCAGCGAACCGGTCAGGACCCACGTCTGCCCGGCCAGCGGCAAGCCCTCCACCACCTTCTTCTCGCTCTGCCAGTGCATGCCGAAATCCTTCAGCTGCTGCTCGATCGCCAACGCACGCTGCGCATGCTCCGGGACATCGAAAAACGCCCTCACCGCCTGCGCCTGCTTCTCCGGCAGCGTCTGCCGCATATCCAGCCAGTCCGCCTTGACGACCGCCTCAAGGGTGCCGAACTTGTCCGCCAGCTTCTGCGCCGCACCCGGCCCCACCGACGGAATATTCAACTTGTCCAGCATGCCGCCCAGGGTCGCGCTCGCCGCGAACTCCGCGCCCAGATCGCCCGTGTCCTGCAGCTCCATCTGGCATTCGCCGAGCAACGCGCCGATCACGTTCTGGTTGTGCTCGTCCTCGAAGAAACTGTGAATCTCATGGGCGACTTCCAGACCCACGTCCGGCAGATACGTCAGCACCTCCGGCAGCGCCACAACCACCCGATCCAGCGAGCCCAACGACCGCGCCAATACCTTGGCCGTCTCCTCGCCCACGTCTGGAATGCCCAGCGCGTAAATGAAGCGGGCCAGCGTCGGCTTCTTGCTGTCGTCGATGGCCTTGAGCAGCTTCTTGCTGGAGATCTCGGCAAAACCCTCCAGATCGATAATCTGCTCGTAGGTCAGCTTGTACAGATCGGCGGGCGAACCGATGAGCTTCTCGTCCACCAGTTGCTCGATGGTCTTGTCGCCCAGCCCCTCGATGTCCATCGCCCGGCGCGAGACGTAATGGATGATCGCCTGTTTGAGCTGCGCCCCACAGGCCAGACGGCCGACGCAGCGATACACGGCGCCTTCGCTGATGGTTTCCTTGCCCTTGCTGCGCTTGATCAGTTGCGTGCGCTCGACCTGTGAGCCGCACACTGGGCAGGTCTGCGGGATCTCGACGGCGCGCGCGTCTTTCGGGCGGCGCTCCTGGACGACCTGCACCACTTGCGGGATCACGTCGCCCGCGCGGCGGATGATCACCGTGTCGCCGATCATCAAGCCCAGACGCGCCACTTCGTCCATGTTGTGCAGCGTCGCGTTGGCGACGGTCACGCCGGCAACTTTTACCGGTTTCAAACGGGCGACCGGCGTGACGGCGCCGGTGCGGCCGACCTGGAATTCCACGTCCAGCAGCTCGGTAAGTTCTTCCATGGCCGGGAATTTGTGGGCAATGGCCCAGCGCGGTTCGCGGGCGCGGAAACCCAGCTCACGCTGGGCGGCAATGCTGTTCACCTTGAACACCACGCCGTCGATTTCGTACGGCAAAGACAGACGTTTCTCGCCGATGTCGTGGTAGTACTTCAGGCAGTCTTCGATGCCGTGGGCGATTTTCATCTCGCGGCTGATGGGCATGCCCCACGCTTTGAGCTGCTCCAGGTTGCCGGTGTGGGTGTCGGCGATGTCGTGTGACACCTGGCCGATGCCATAACAGCAGAATTCCAGCGGGCGGTTAGCGGTGATTTTCGAGTCCAGCTGGCGCAAGCTGCCGGCGGCCGCGTTGCGCGGGTTGGCAAAAGTCTTGCCGCCGATTTCCAGCTGGCTGGCGTTCAGACGCTCGAAGCCTGCTTTGGACATGAAGACTTCGCCGCGCACTTCGAGGGTGTCCGGCCAGCCTTTGCCGTGCAGCTTCAGCGGGATATTGCGCACCGTACGCACGTTGACGCTGATATCTTCGCCGGTGGTGCCATCGCCGCGGGTGGCGCCGCGAACCAGCGCGCCGTTTTGATAGAGCAGACTGACCGCCAGGCCATCGAGTTTCGGCTCGCAGCTGTATTCCACCTTCTTCGAGGCAGCGGGCAGGTCCAGCCCTTCGTTGACCCGACGATCGAACTCGAGCATGTCGGTTTCTTCGAAGGCGTTGCCCAGGCTCAGCATGGGGATTTCGTGGCGCACCTGGGTGAACGCCGACAGCGCCGCACTGCCCACCCGCTGGGTCGGCGAGTCCGGTGTCACCAGATGCGGGTTCTCCGCCTCCAACGCTTTGAGCTCGTGGAACAGCCGATCGTACTCGACGTCCGGGATGCTCGGCTCGTCGAGGACGTGATAGCGGTAGTTGTGCTGATCAAGCTCAGCGCGCAGTTCAAGGATGCGGGTTTCGGCGGCTTTCATAGGTGTGTTCTCGAAATGCAAAAGAGCAGCCGAAGCTGCTCATTTGGTGATGCTTGAATCTGTGGGAGCGCCAATCAACGACGCTGGGTCAGGGCGCGACGTTCGAACTCGACGATGCGCTGACGGTAATGCTCGATGGTCTGCGCGGTCATGACGCTGCGCTGATCGTCTTTCAATTCACCATTCAGCTCATGGGCCAGTTTGCGAGCGGCAGCGACCATGACATCAAACGCCTGCTTCGGATGACGCGGCCCTGGCAGCCCCAGGAAGAAGCTGACGGCGCGGGTGCTGAAGTGGTCGATATCGTCCAGATCGAACACGCCCGGCTTGACCGCATTGGCCATCGAGAACAGCACTTCGCCGTTGCCGGCCATGCTTTCGTGACGGTGAAAAATGTCCATTTCGCCAAAGCGCAGACCGCTTTCCAGAATGTTCTGCAACAGCGCCGGACCTTTGAAGCCGCTTTCGTCCCGGGAGATGACACTGATCACCAGCACTTCTTCAACGGGCGGCAGGTCCTTGTCTTCGGTGATGCGCTGGTTCGGCTTGTCGTCCGGGAAATCATCGTCGCGGGCACTGAACAGGTCAGGGCCGGCGCTCAGGTTCAGGTCGCCCTGGTGCGGCTCGTCCTTGCGCTTGCCGCGTCGTGGTTCACGTTCGGCACGCTCGCGGGGCGCTGCACTCATCGTCGGCAGGTCGTGCTCGTCGAGTTTCGGTTCTTTATGGGTGTCCAGAACGCGCGCAGGGCCCAACACTTCGGCGGACGTCGGTTCGTCGTCGTCCGGCAGGTTGGATAAGCTGCGGTCCAGTCTGAATTTCAATTTGCCCTTGCCGCCGCGCATACGGCGCCAGCCGTCAAACAGAATACCGGCAATGACAATAATGCCGATGACGATCAGCCACTCTCGCAGACCGATTTCCATGTAGTCCCGTGCCTCTAATAAAATTCTGAAAATTAAGGGCGTCAAACCCCTTTAAAACGTGGAGCCAACTCTATGTTCTGAATGGCCTTTTACCCACGCGAAATGGAAAAGTGGACATTAAGCTAGCACGACCAAAGGCAACTTTACACCGTCTGTTACATCTGGCAGGTCACAAGCATCTGTCACGCTGCGGCGGTGGTTCCTGTACTGGACGCCCGTGCGCCACTTTTCCCTGCAAATCTGCATGATCGCCACGCGATCAACTGCGCATACCGCTATGACTCCACCAGCGCCATCGCCTCCTCTACGTCCACCGCCACCAGCCTCGAACAGCCCGGTTCGTGCATGGTGACGCCCATCAACTGGTCAGCCATTTCCATGGCGATCTTGTTGTGGGTGATGTAGATGAACTGCACGGTCTGCGACATCTCTTTGACCAACCGGGCGTAGCGCCCCACGTTGGCGTCGTCCAGCGGCGCATCGACTTCATCGAGCATGCAGAAAGGCGCCGGGTTGAGTTTGAAGATGGCAAAAACCAGCGCCAGCGCGGTCAGGGCTTTCTCACCCCCGGACAGCAAATGGATCGTGCTGTTTTTCTTGCCGGGAGGACGCGCCATGATCGTCACCCCTGTATCGAGTAAATCTTCGCCCGTCAGTTCCAAATAAGCGCTGCCGCCACCGAAAACTTTTGGAAAAAGTGCCTGAATTCCGCTGTTTATCTGATCAAAGGTCTCTTTGAAGCGGTTACGGGTTTCCTTGTCGATTTTGCGGATCACGCTCTCCAGCGTGTCCAGCGCTTCGACCAGATCGGCGTCCTGGGCGTCCAGATAGCGTTTGCGTTCTGACTGCTGCTGATACTCGTCGATCGCCGCGAGGTTGATGGCGCCCAGACGCTGAATCCGCGCGGCGATGCGTTCCAGTTCGTCTTCGGCGTCCTTCTCGTTGGCTTCGGCGGTCAGGGTCGCCAGCACGCCATCCAGGTCGTAGCCGTCTTCGTGCAATTGCTCCTGAAGCGCCTTGCGTCTTACGGTCAGGGTCTGCCATTCCAGGCGCTGCTGCTCCAGTTGCCCACGCAACAGCGCCGATTGCTGCTCGGCCTGGTTGCGACGTTTCTCGGCTTCGCGCAGTTCGCGGTCGGCGTCCTCCAGAGCGTTCTTGGCGGTGCGCATCTCTTCGTCGACGACCATGCGCTTTTCCAGCAGCTCTTCGAGCTTCATGCGCAGTTCTTCAAGCGGCGCGGCGCCCTCCTCCAGGTTCAGGCTCAGCTGCTCGCGCTTCTCGGTCAGGCGCTCGGACTGCATCTCCAGCCGCTCAAGGGCCTGGCGCGTGGAATCATGCTGCGCGCGCAGCGAACCCAGGCGCACGGCCAACTGGTTGGCGTGATCCTTATGCTGGCGTGCTTCATGACGCACCCGGTCCAGGCGCTCGCGCAGGCTGTCGCGCTGGGCCAGCAGCAACTCGCGCTGTTCAGTGTCCAGCGCCATGCTGTCGAGGGCGTCCTGCAATTGCAGGCGGGATTCGCCGAGGGTTTCCTGCTCCATGGCCCGCTGTTCGGCGAGCTCGGTCAATTCTTCGTCGAGCCGCGTGCGGCGCAGGGTCAACTGCTCGACCTTGGCTTTGGCGGCGGACAACTGCGCCTTGAGTTCGCTCTGCTGACGGGCTTCGTCCTGCAGGCGACGGCGCAATTGCTCGCGGTTGTCTTCCTGGGTGCGTTGCTGTTCGCGCTGGGTCGACAGTTGCTCATCCAGCGCCGCCAACGTTGCTTCGCGTTCTTCACGCTCGGCTTCCAGACGCTGCAATTCCTGACCCCGCGCCAGCACCCCGCTTTCGGCCTCGCTGGCGCGGCGCACACGGAGAAAATCCCGACCGACCCAGTAGCCTTCGCGGCTGATCAGGCTCTCACCGGCGCCCAGTTGCCCGCGCAGCGCCAGCGCATCGTCGAGGGTTTCAACGGGTTTGACCTGGCCCAGCCAGTGGGTCAGATCGACCTGCGTATCGACCTTGTCCAGCAGGCTGCCAGGGATGCGCGTGATGTCAGCGCCGGGACTCACCAGGCGCAGGTCGCCCTGACTGAATCCGGCCAGATCGAGCCCGGCGAAATCATCCACCAGCACCGCATTCAAGTCGGCGCCAAGCACAGTTTCCACGGCCATTTCCCAGCCGGCCTCGACCTGCAGCCCTTCAGCCAGACGCGGAAGCTCGCTCAGTTGATGGTCGCGCAGCCACTCGGCGGTGCCGGTGCCGGGATCGAGTGCCGCCTGTTGCAGGGCTTCCAGCGACGCAATCCGGCCGTTCAACCGCTGCAGATCGCCTTGGGCCTGTTGTTGCGATTGGGTAGCCTGTTGCAGATCGACGCGCAGTTGCTCAAGGCGCTCGATCAGGTGTTCTTCTTCGGCGGTCAGTTCTTCAAAGGCCATTTCCCGCGCGGCGAGGTCTTCGCTGAGCTCGAGAATTGCGGCGTCTTCGGGGTCCGCCGCGAGCAATTGGCGCTCTTCCCCCAAACGCCGCTGACGCTCGGCCAGTCGTTCCAGGCTGGTTTCCAGCTGCTGAATGCGCGATTGCTGCACTTCCGCCTGACGCCGGGGTTCGGCGGACGTGAGGTTGAAGGCGTCCCACTGTTCCTGCCAGCCATGCATGGCGGTTTCGGCGTCTTCCAGCGCTGCGGCAGATTCTTCGGCGGCGGCGAGGGTGATTTCCTGCTCCGGCTCGAGCATTTCCAGCTCTTCGCCGAGGGTCGCCAGCAGCGTGCGGTCGTGACCCAGATGGGATTCGGTTTCCATGCGCGCACGCTCGGCTTCGCGCAGGTCGTCCTGCAACTGGCGCAGCCGTTGCTGACCGTGCTGGATGCTCTGCTCGACCCGGGCGATGTCGCCGCCCACGGAGTAGAAACGCCCCTGCACCAGGTTGAATCGCTCGGACAGGTCGTGATGACCGTCGCGCAGGCGCTCGATGGCGGCGTCGGCGCTGCGCTGGTCGGCGACCAACGACTCGAAGCCGACTTCCTGATTGCCGATCACCGATTCCCGCTGCGCGACCTGCTCGTTCAGCGCCTGCCAGCGCAACGCCGACAGCTGCGCCTTGAGCTGACGCTCTTCGGCCTTGTATTCCTGATACTTCTCGGCGGCCTGGGCCTGACGCTGCAGACGCTCCAGCTGCCGACCCAGTTCTTCGCGCAAATCGGTCAGGCGCGCCAGGTTCTCGTGGGTGCGGCGGATGCGGTTTTCGGTGTCGCGGCGGCGCTCCTTGTACTTGGAGATGCCGGCGGCTTCTTCGATAAAATTGCGCAGGTCCTCGGGCTTGGCTTCGATCAGCTTGGAGATCATGCCCTGCTCGATGATCGAGTAGCTGCGTGGGCCCAGGCCGGTGCCGAGAAAGATGTCGGTGATGTCGCGGCGACGGCATTTGGTGCCGTTGAGGTAATAGCTGTTCTGGCTGTCGCGGGTCACTTTGCGGCGGATGGAAATTTCCGCGTAGCTGGCGTATTCGCCGACCAGGGTGCCGTCGGAGTTATCGAAGACCAGCTCGATGCTCGCCTGGCTCACCGGTTTGCGGCTGGTGGAGCCGTTGAAGATGACGTCGGTCATCGACTCGCCGCGCAGGTTCTTGGCCGAGCTTTCGCCCATGACCCAGCGCACCGCGTCGATGATGTTGGATTTGCCGCATCCATTGGGGCCGACCACGGCCGCCATGTTGCTGGGGAAGTTCACCGTCGTCGGGTCGACGAACGATTTGAACCCGGCCAGCCTGATGCATTTGAGGCGCATGAATCAGCTGGCCGCCAGGGCAGACAACACCGATTGGCAGCTGCGCTCGGCGTAGCAGGTCAGCACGTCGCGGATCCGCGCCAGATCCCGCGCCACCACCGCTTCGAGCAACTGGCCGAAGAGGGTCAGGTACTCGCTCATTTCCGCCTGGCGTTGATCCAGGGCGAGGAAATAGAAGCGGCTCATGGACGGCTGCAGGTTCTCGACGGTCTCCTCCAGGTACGGGTTGTTGGCGAACGGATAGGCCGCGCGCATGACATTGAAGCTCTCTTCAACGAAGCCCTTCACGTCCTGGCGCTCGCAACTGGCGATGAGGCGCTGCTGGATCTGCTGGAACGCCGCGAGGTCGACCGGCTCTTTCCAGCTTCGCGCCACGGCCAGACCGAGGAGGATGTACATCTCACTCATCAGGGCGCAGAGGCTGGTGATGTTGTGTGGGGTCAGGACCGAGACCTGCGCGCCGCGACGGGGCAGGATCACGATCAGATGGCGGCGCTCGAGAATCAGCAGCGCCTCGCGCACCGAGCCACGGCTCACGTTCAGCGCGGCCGTGACCTTCTGCTCCTGAATCCGCTCCCCTGGCTTGAGCTCGCCGCGGATGATGCGCTCGGCAAGGTGGTGAGCGATCTGCTCGGCGAGGCTGTCAGGTGCCTTGAACGTCATTTCTTACCTTCAACTTCTTTGGTCGCAAACAAGCGGCGGAGTGTATCGCACTGCAGGTCTGTGGCGCAGGGCCATACTGTGGAAACTGGCACGAATTAAGCAGAAACACGGACATGTTTCTGATCACAGGCACTCAGTCGTTAGACGTTATCGTCAGGTGGGTTATCGGCCATTTCTCGAAATAATGAATTTCTTGACCTTTGAGTCAGAAATTAATTGACCCGATAGTCAGAGCTGATAGATTCATCGACATGTTCGATGACCCATCCGCCGGCAGCTGTGACCAGTGCTTATTAACGACAAGAACGAGGCGCGACCCGTGATCCAGTTTCTCCTGAACCAAGAGCTGAAAACCGAACAGGCTCTGGACCCCAATGTGACGGTGCTCAACTACCTGCGCGAGCACCTGCATAAGTCCGGCACCAAAGAAGGCTGCGCCAGCGGCGATTGCGGCGCGTGTACCGTGGTCGTCGGCGAGCTGACCACTGACGCGGCGGGCCGGGAGCAGCTGAGTTATCGCAGCCTCAATTCGTGCCTGACCTTCGTGGCCTCGCTGCACGGCAAGCAATTGATCAGCGTCGAAGACCTCAAGCATCAGGGCCGCTTGCACAGCGTTCAGCAGGCGATGGTCGACTGCCACGGTTCCCAGTGCGGTTTCTGTACGCCGGGTTTTGTGATGTCGCTGTTCGCGCTGCAAAAGAACAGTGCCGAGTCCGCGTCCGCTGAAACAAAACATGCTCAGGCCCACGAAGCCCTGGCTGGCAATCTGTGCCGCTGTACCGGTTATCGACCGATCCTCGCGGCGGCCGAGCAAAGCTGCAGTCAACCGCCAGCGGACCAGTTCGATGCCTTGAAGGCTCAGACCATCGCGCGCCTGAAGGCCATCGCGCCGACGCAAACCGGCGAGCTGAACAGCGGCGACAAGCGTTGCCTGGTGCCGCTGACCGTCGCCGATCTGGCGGATCTCTACGATGCCTACCCGCAAGCCCGGCTGCTGGCCGGCGGCACCGACCTGGCGCTTGAAGTGACGCAATTCCATCGCCCGCTGCCGGTGATGATCTACGTCGGCAACGTCGCGGCGATGAAGAAGATCGAGCACTTCGAAGACCGCATCGAGATCGGCGCGGCGACCGCCCTCACCGATTGCTACGAAGCTTTGAGCCGCGAGTACCCGGATTTCGGTGAATTGCTGCACCGTTTTGCATCGCTGCAGATCCGCAATCAGGGCACCCTCGGCGGCAACATCGGCAACGCCTCTCCGATTGGCGACTCCCCGCCCCTTCTCATCGCACTGGGCGCGAAGATCGTGCTGCGCAAGGGCGAACAAACCCGCACCTTGGCGTTGGAGGATTACTTCATCGATTACCGCGTGACCGTGCGTCAGGAAAGCGAATTCATCGAGCGCATCATCGTGCCCCGCGCCAACCCCCGGCAGACGTTTCGCGCGTACAAAGTGTCCAAACGGCTGGACGACGACATCTCGGCGGTCTGCGCCGCGTTCCGCGTGCACATCGAAAACGGCGCCATCGTTGACGCCCGCGCGGCGTTCGGCGGCATGGCGGCGATCCCCAAACGTGCGGCCCATTGCGAGCAGGCACTGATCGGCCAGCCGTGGACGTCGGCCACCATCGAGCGCGCCTGCGCCGCACTGGCCGAGGATTTCACCCCGCTGACGGACTTCCGCGCGAGCAAGGAATACCGCCTGCTCAGCGCGCAGAACCTGCTGCGCAAATACTTCATTGAAGTGCAAACGCCTCACATCCAGACGCGGGTGACAGCTTATGTCTAATCATCATTCAGCCAGGTCCCAGGAAGAAATGGTCGCCCTGTTTCAGCAGGACCTGACCACCGGCGTCGGCCGCAGCGTGAAACACGACAGTGCTGACAAGCACGTTTCCGGCGAAGCGATCTACATCGACGACCGCCTCGAATTCCCCAATCAGCTGCACGTGTATGCGCGGCTGTCCGACCGTGCCCACGCGCGCATCGTCCGCGTCGACGTGTCGCCCTGCTACGCCTTCGACGGCGTGCGCATCGCCATCACCCACGAAGACATTCCGGGCCTCAAGGACATCGGCCCGCTGCTACCCGGCGATCCGTTGCTGGCCATCGACACGGTCGAGTTCGTCGGTCAGCCGGTGATTGCCGTGGCCGCGCGGGATCTGGAAACCGCACGCAAGGCGGCGATGGCCGCAATCATCGAATACGAAGACTTGGAACCCGTGCTCGATGTGGTTCAGGCCTACCGCAACAAGCACTTCGTGCTCGACAGCCACACGCACCAGCGCGGTGATTCGGCGACGGCGCTGGCCTCCGCTCCCCACCGGATTCAGGGCACGCTGCACATCGGCGGTCAGGAGCACTTTTACCTGGAGACGCAGATTTCGTCGGTCATGCCCACGGAAGACGGCGGCATGATCGTTTACTGCTCGACGCAGAACCCGACCGAGGTGCAGAAGCTCGTTGCCGAAGTGCTGGACGTGTCGATGAACAAGATCGTCGTCGACATGCGCCGCATGGGCGGCGGCTTTGGCGGCAAGGAAACCCAGGCCGCGAGCCCCGCGTGCCTGTGCGCGGTGGTTGCGCGCCTGACCGGCCAGCCGACCAAGATGCGCCTGCCGCGCATGGAAGACATGATCATGACCGGCAAGCGGCACCCGTTTTACGTCGAGTACGACGTGGGCTTTGACAACGACGGGCGCCTGCACGGCATTCAGCTGGAGCTGGCGGGCAACTGCGGTTATTCACCGGACCTGTCGGCGTCCATCGTCGACCGGGCGATGTTTCACGCCGACAATTCGTATTACCTGGGCGACGCCACGATCAACGGCCATCGCTGCAAGACCAACACCGCGTCGAACACGGCCTACCGCGGCTTCGGCGGCCCCCAGGGGATGGTCGCCATCGAAGAGGTGATGGACGCCATCGCCCGGCACTTGGGCAAGGACCCGCTGGCGGTGCGCAAGGCCAACTATTACGGCAAGACCGAGCGCAACGTCACCCACTACTACCAGACCGTCGAGCACAACATGCTCGAAGAAATGACCGCGGAGCTGGAGGAAAGCAGTGACTACGCCGAGCGGCGCAAAGCGATCAAGGCCTACAACGCCAACAGCCCGATTCTGAAGAAAGGCCTGGCGCTGACCCCGGTGAAATTCGGCATTTCCTTCACCGCCAGCTTCCTCAATCAGGCCGGCGCGCTGATTCACATCTACACCGACGGCAGCATCCATCTCAATCACGGCGGCACCGAGATGGGCCAGGGCCTGAACGTTAAAGTCGCGCAGGTGGTGGCCGAGGTGTTTCAGGTCGACATCGACCGCGTGCAGATCACCGCGACCAACACCGATAAGGTGCCGAACACGTCGCCAACCGCAGCGTCCAGCGGCGCCGACCTGAACGGCAAGGCTGCGCAGAATGCCGCGGAAATCCTCAAGCAGCGGCTGGTGGAATTCGCAGCCAAGCATTACCAGTGCGATGAATCGCGGGTCGAGTTCCGCAACGGCCACGTCCGCGTCGGCGAGCAGGTCATCAGCTTCGACACCTTGGCGCAGCAGGCATGGATGGGCCAGGTGTCGCTGTCGAGCACCGGCTATTACAAGACGCCGAAAATTTTCTACGACCGCAGCCAGGCGCGCGGCCGGCCGTTCTATTACTTTGCCTTCGGCGCGGCCTGCACCGAAGTGCTGGTCGATACCCTGACCGGCGAGTACAAAATGCTGCGCACGGACATTCTTCATGACGTCGGCGCCTCCCTGAATCCAGCCATCGACATCGGTCAGGTCGAGGGCGGCTACATTCAAGGGATGGGCTGGCTGACCACCGAGGAACTGGTCTGGAACGACAAAGGCAAGCTGATGACCAACGGCCCGGCGGGCTACAAGATTCCGGCCGTGGCCGACATGCCGGCGGACCTGCGGGTGAAGCTGGTGGAGAACCGCAAGAACCCCGAAGACACGGTGTTTCATTCCAAAGCCGTGGGTGAGCCGCCGTTCATGCTGGGCATCGCCACGTGGTGCGCAATCAAGGACGCGGTGGCGAGCCTGGGCGATTACCGGCACCAGCCGAAGATCGACGCACCGGCGACCCCGGAGCGGGTGTTGTGGGGGTGTGAACAGATGCGGGCGTTGCGGGTCGCGACGCAGGCATCAGAAGGTGTTGCCCATGAGCTGGTGGGTTCGCCGGTGTAGATCGTCCCCACGCTCCGCGTGGGAATGCAGCCCGAGACGCTCCGCGTCGATTAAGCGACGCGGAGCGTCAGAGGGTCCGTGGCCACGCAGAGCGTGGGAACGATCGACGTTTTGGTCAGGAGAAATCACATGAATAACTGGATCAGCGCCCTCGCCGACTTGCAGCATCAGGGCGAGGCATGCGTACTGGTGACCATCATCGAGGAGCGTGGCTCGACGCCGCGCAACGCCGGCTCGAAAATGGTCGTCAGCGCCGCGAGGATCTTCGACACCATCGGCGGCGGGCATCTGGAATACAAGGCCATGGAAATCGCCCGGGAGATGCTCGCCAGCGGCAGCCAGCAAACCCGCCTGGAGCGCTTCAGCCTCGGCGCCAGCCTGGGTCAGTGCTGCGGCGGCGTGAACGTGTTGCTGTTCGAACCCATGGGCCAGCCCCAGGCGCACATCGCCGTGTTCGGCGCCGGCCACGTCGGTCGGGCGCTGGTGCCGCTGCTCTCCAGCCTGCCCTGCCGCGTGCGCTGGATCGATTCCCGCAAGGCCGAATTTCCCGCGCAGTTGCCGGAAGGCGTAACGCAGATCCTCAGCGAGGACGTCATCGAAGAAGTCGACAACCTCCCGGCTGGCAGCTATTGCATCGTCATGACCCACAATCATCAGCTGGACCTTGAGCTGGCCGCCGCGATTCTCAAGCGCGGCGACTTCAGCTATTTCGGCCTGATCGGCTCGAAAACCAAGCGCGTGAAGTTCGAGCATCGCCTGCGTGATCGTGGCTTCGACGCCGCTGTGGTGCAGCGCATGCGTTGCCCCATGGGCCTGACCGAGGTCAAAGGCAAACTGCCCATGGAAATCGCCGTGTCCATCGCCGGCGAAGTGATCGCCACCTACAACGCTCATTTCGGCGAGCAGAGCACCACCGCCGAACCTGTCGCCAAGCTGCTGCCGGTGTCCCGCCGCAGCCAGGCCCAATGAATCCCGGAAGAACGATCAACTGACATGACCACAGATATCAGCACTGCCAAAAAAGCCTACCGCGCCGCCATCATTCACAGCATCGCCGACCCTGCCGACGTGGCAGTGGAAGCGTCGTATGAGTATTTCGAAGACGGCCTGATGCTGGTGGAAAACGGCAAGATCCTCGCCCTCGGCACTGCCGAAGACCTGTTGGGCACGCTTGCCGACGACATCGAAATCGTCACTTATCAGGACGCGCTGATCACCGCCGGTTTCATCGACACCCACATTCATTTGCCACAGACCGGCATGGTCGGGTCCTACGGCGAGCAGTTGCTCGACTGGCTGAATACTTACGTCTTTCCCTGCGAGAAGCAGTTCGAAGACCCCGAGCATTCGGCGCAGGTGGCTGACATCTTTCTCAAGGAATTACTGCGCAACGGCACCACCACCGCACTGGTGTTCGGCAGTCGGCACAAGGAGTCGGTGGAGGCGCTGTTCAGTGCCGCCGAGAAGCTCAATCTGCGTCTGATCGCCGGCAAGGTGATGATGGACCGCAACGCCCCGGATTATCTGGTGGACACCGCCGAATCCAGCTACGTCGACAGCAAGGCGCTGATCGAGCGCTGGCACGGCAAGGGCCGCCTGCATTACGCCGTCACCCCACGCTTCGCACCGACCAGCACGCCCGAACAATTGACCCTCGCCGGGCAGTTGCTGACCGAGTACCCCGACCTGTACATGCAGACCCACATCAGTGAAAACCTGAAGGAGGTTGAGTGGGTCAAGGCGCTGTTCCCGGAGCGCAAGAATTACCTGGACGTGTACGACCATTTCAACCTGCTCGGCGAGCGCTCGGTGTTTGCCCACGGCGTGCACCTGTGCGACCAGGAATGTGAGCGCCTGGCGGAAACCGGGTCCGCCATCGCCTTCTGCCCGACGTCCAACTTCTTCCTCGGCAGCGGGCTGTTCAACTTGCCGATGGCCGAAAAGCACAAGGTCAACGTAGGACTCGGAACAGACGTCGGCGCTGGCACCAGTTTCTCGCTGCTGCACACGCTGAACGAGGCGTACAAGGTCATGCAGTTGCAAGGCGCCAAGTTGAGCCCGTTCAAATCGCTGTATCTCGCAACGCTGGGCGGCGCACGGGCGCTGCGGCTGGAAGACAAGATCGGCAACCTGCAGCCGGGCAGCGAGGCGGACTTCGTGGTGCTGGATTTCAACGCCACCCCGCTGCTGTCCTACCGCATGAGTCAGGCGACGAGCATTGAAGAGCAGCTGTTTGTGTTGATGACCCTGGGGGATGACCGCACCGTCAGCGAAACGTATTCGGCGGGGGTGTTGGTGCATAAGCGTTGAGGCTATGCCGCAAACGGTAGGAGCGCTTGCCCGCAATGCAGTGTGTCAGCCGGCGTTGATGTCACAGGCCCGCCGCTTCGCGACCGTCGTAACCTCCGATTGCTCCTACAGGAGATCTGCGCTCGACGCGGATTTTCGATGACAGCTGGAAACTGTAGGAGCGACCGGGGTGGCGCTCCACCTTGCTCGCGAAGACTGAGGTACATCCAACCTAAATCTTCCCGCTGTGCCGCAGCATTCGTGAGCAAACTCAGTCCCACAGGTCCCCGGTCCGACCAGAGTTATCGGCGTCAGCACAGAATTTGTGGGAGCGACCGGGGTGGCGCTCCACCTTGCTCGCGAAAGCGTTCAGTCAGTCAGCCTGGATGTGGCCGACACACCGCATTCGTGAGCAAGCTCAGTCCCACAGGTCCCAGGTCCGACCAGAGTTACCGAAGTCAGCACAGAATTTGTGGGAGTGAGCTTGCTCGCGAAAGCATTCTGTCAGTCAGCCTGGATGAGGCCAACGCACCGCATTCGTGAGCAAGCTCACTCCCACAGGTCCCCGGTTCGACCAGAGTTATCGGCGTCAGCACAGAATGTGTGGGAGCGACCGGGGTGGCGCTCCACCTTGCTCGCGAAAGCATTCTGTCAGTCAGCCTGGATGTTTCTTACTCACCCCATTCGTGAGCAAGCTCACTCCCACAGGTCCCCGGTTCGACCAGAGTTATCGGCGTCAGCACAGAATTTGTGGGAGCGAGCTTGCTCGCGAAGGCGTTCTGTCAGTCAGCCTGGGTGTGGCTGACCCACCCCATTCGTGCGCAAGTTGGAGCGCCACCCTGGCCACTCCCCCGTTTAGACCGCGGTGCTGCGCCCTGCTTTTTTCTTCGGCAGCATCAGGTGCGAGAACACCGCATGGAGGTCGTCGGAGGCGCTGTCTTCGTCGAGGTTGAGCTTGCTGTCGATGTGATCCATGTGATGCATCATCAGGTTCACCGCCAGGGTTGCGTCGCGGGCTTCGATGGCGTCGATCAGTTGGGTGTGTTCATCGTACGAGCAGTGCGAGCGGTTGCCGCTTTCGTACTGGGCGATGATCAGCGAAGTCTGCGAGACCAGGCTGCGCTGAAAGCTGATCAGCGGGGCGTTCTTCGCCGCTTCCGCCAGTTTCAGATGGAATTCCCCCGACAGACGAATCCCCGCCCCTCGATCCCCTTTCGAAAAGCTGTCGCGCTCGTCGCTGACCATCTGGCGCAGCTCACTGAGCTGTTCCGCCGTGGCGTGCTCGACCGCCAGTTCCGTGATCGCCTTCTCCACCAGACGCCGGGCGAAGAACACCTGTCGTGCCTCTTCGACGCTCGGGCTGGCCACCACCGCGCCGCGATTCGGACGCAGCAACACCACGCCTTCGTGGGCCAGTCGCGAGAGGGCGCGACGAATGATGGTGCGGCTGACGCCGAAGATTTCACCGAGGGCTTCTTCGCTCAGCTTGGTGCCGGGCGCCAGACGCTGTTCGAGGATCGCCTCGAAAATGTGGGCGTAGACGATGTCGTCCTGGGTGCCGCTGCGGCCGGACTTGGCCGTGCGTGAATGTTTCTTGAGGGGTTGCAACTGATCGTTCATGGGCACTCGTGGTAACAGAATCCGGCGCGGGGCCTTGCCGTGATCAGGGCGGGTATGACCACTGTTGGAGCAACCAATAGCAGATATCCCGGCAAAGTCACAGTAAAAGTAATGGCGCATTGTACACAGCCGGCAAAGTCTGCACAGGCCCCGAAATGACGGGGCGTTATGCACACAATCCGCTAAATATTCCGCACAGGATCGAAAACATTATTTGCATTATTTGTATACAAAAGCATAATCCCTTCGTGCACGTTTCTGACCTTTCAGTCAACAAATCAGCCTGACAGGTCCATACGCCTCCCGGAGCCCGCAACCGGCTTTGTCATAACAACAAAAACGTCCCGAGGATTTCACTGTGGAAAGTCGCAAAACCGAAGCCACGCCGCTGGATCTCACGCTGCCGCGCAAAGGCCTGCTCGAACGCCTGTTCAAGCTCAGCCTGCACGGCACGACCGTCCGAACCGAGCTGCTGGCAGGGCTCACGACCTTCATCACCATGGCCTACATCATCTTCGTCAACCCCAACATCATGGCCGACGCCGGCATCGATCACGGCGCGGCGTTTGTCGCGACCTGCATCGCCGCTGCGCTGGGTTGCCTGCTGATGGGGCTGTACGCCAACTGGCCGGTGGGCCTGGCGCCGGGGATGGGCCTGAACGCATTCTTTACCTACACCGTGGTCGGCACCATGGGCTACAGCTGGGAGACAGCGCTGGGCGCGGTATTCGTTTCGGGCGTGATCTTCATGTTCCTGACCCTCTCACGCATCCGCGAATGGCTGCTCAACAGCATCCCGGTCAGCCTGCGTTACGCCATGGGCGCGGGGGTCGGGCTGTTTCTCGGGCTGATCGGCCTGAAGACCGCCGGCATCGTGGTCGACAGCCCGGCGACGCTGATCAAGCTCGGCTCGTTGCGCGAGCCCGGTCCGCTGCTCGCCGCCATCTGCTTTCTGATGATTGCCGTGCTCAGCTATCACCGGGTCTTCGGCGCGATCCTCATCAGCATCATCACGGTAACGCTGGCCGGCTGGGGCCTGGGGCTGGTGCACTACAACGGCATTTTCTCCACGCCGCCGAGCCTGGCGCCGACCTGGATGGCGATGGACCTGGCCGGCGTGTTCAATGTCAGCATGATCAGCGTGGTGCTGGCGTTTCTGTTCGTGCACATGTTCGACACGGCCGGCACGCTCATGGGTGTGGCACAGCGCGCCGGTTTGGTGCGCGAAGACGGCCGCATCGAGAACCTCTCGCGGGCGTTGAAGGCGGACAGCGCGTCCAGCGTGTTCGGTGCGATGGTCGGTGTGCCGCCGGTCACCAGCTACGTGGAAAGCGCCTCGGGCGTGGCGGCCGGGGGTCGGACTGGTCTGACCGCCGTGACCGTGGGCGTGCTGTTCGTGGCGGCGATGTTCTTCGCCCCGCTGGCTGGCATGATTCCCGCTTACGCGACCGCAGGTGCATTGATTTACGTGGCGATGCTGATGATGGGTGGCATGGCGCACATCGACTGGGACGAAGCCACCGACAGCATTCCGGCGATCGTCACCGCGATCATGATGCCGCTGACCTTTTCGGTCGCAGACGGGATCGCGCTGGGGTTCATCACCTACGTGGTGCTGAAAGCCGGCACCGGCCGCCATCGGGAAATCTCCATCAGCCTGTGGGTGCTGTGCGCGATCTTCATCGCCAAGTTCGTGTTTTTGTAACGCTTTCCGGCCGCCGCACTGCTGATGGATGGCAGTCGTCACCGTACATGACCGGAAGCGCCGCGCAGCCCGCGGCGTTTCTGCTTTCAGATAAACAAGGAGAACACCCCATGACACTGGAAACCTGGCTGCTGTTCAGCGGGGCGGCATTGGTGGTCATTCTGATTCCGGGGCCGCTGTCGCTGCTGATGATCGGCAACAGCCTGAATTACGGCCTGCTGCGCTCCTACCCCGCCTTCCTCGGCGGCGTCTGCGCATCGATCTGCCTGCTCAGCGCTTCGGCCCTGGGACTGGGCGCCTTGTTGTTGGCGTCCGAGCAGTTGTTCAGCGCCTTGAAAATCGTCGGCGGTCTGTACCTGTTTTACCTGGCCTGGCAAAGCTGGAAACAGTCGCGCCGGCCCGCCGTTGCCGCCGAAGTGCCCGAGGCCGCCAGCAAACCCGCCTTCGGCTCACTGTTCTGGCGCGCCTTTGTGCTGGGCGGCAGCAACCCGAAAGACATCCTGTTTTTCGCCGCCTTTCTGCCGCAGTTTCTCAAGGCCGATGAGCCGTTTTTCGGCCAGTTGATCACCATGATCATCACCTGGACCGTCCTCGACCTGAGCTGCAAATTGTTCTACGGCCTCAGCGCCCAGGGCGCGGCCCGCTATCTGCGCACCGGCAAGGGCCAGACCTGGTTCAACCGCATCAGCGCCGGTCTGTTCGGCACTGCGGGCACCGTTGCGCTGATCAGCCGCTGACGTCTTAACAGCCAAACACTCGGCGCAAAAACCAGGGGCAAAAAAAAGCCCGCAGTATGGGCGGGCAAGAGGAACGCGGGGAGCAACAAGCGGCAGCGATCTAGCTGCCGCGATACGTCGAGTAGCTGTAGGGCGAAATCAGCAGTGGCACGTGGTAGTGGTCTTGCCCGGCGTCGATGCCGAAGCGCAGCACCACCTCATCGAGAAACCCGTGCTCGCCGGATTGCACGCCTTTGCCGCGAAAGTATTCACCGGCCTGAAACTGCAATTGATAGACGCCAGACTGGTAGTCATCGCCCTGCAAAAGCGGGGCGTCGCAGCGGCCGTCGCTGTTGGTCACTGCTTCAGCGACTTTCTCCAGCCGGTCGCCATCGACCCGATAAAGCGCAACGCGGATGGAGCTGCCGGGGCAGCCATGTGCAGCGTCCAGCACGTGAGTGGTGAGTCGTCCCATGGCGTGTCGTTGCCTCATTCAGTAAGAGATTAAGAGATGGCCTGCACCCGAAAAGGGCATCAGCGGTAAGACATGAGCAGGATTAAGACAGTTTAAGCGCAGATTGTACACAATTAAAATCACCTAAATTTTCACTGGTCACCCGCCGCGGCCCCATGCCCCGGATAGCGGCGCAAGGCAGATGAATACGCGATGACAAGCGCCATATCTGACCACTCAGGCAGGTTTCTTGCACAGTGATCCCATGAGGCCGAGAGTGGCGGGACGTGAAAAAACAGGGTTACACGTTGTAAATAAAGTTGTATACAATCTCACCATCGCAGCGACCGTCACGGCACCTTGATGCATCGCCCTGACGACCACCGCCACAGAACACAGGCTAGATAAGGAAGATTGCAGTGAGCGCCGACTACCCACGCGACCTGATCGGTTACGGCAGTAACCCGCCCCACCCCCGCTGGCCAGGCAATGCCCGTATCGCGCTGTCATTTGTGCTCAATTACGAGGAAGGCGGCGAGCGCAATATTCTCCATGGCGACAAGGAGTCCGAAGCGTTCCTTTCCGAAATGGTCGCCGCGCAACCGCTGCAGGGCCAGCGCAACATGAGCATGGAATCGCTCTACGAATACGGCAGCCGGGCCGGCGTGTGGCGCGTGCTCAAGCTGTTCAAGCAATTCGACATTCCGCTGACGATCTTCGCGGTGGCCATGGCCGCCCAGCGTCATCCGGACGTGATCCGCGCCATGGTCGACGCGGGCCATGAGATCTGCAGCCACGGCTATCGCTGGATCGACTACCAGAACATGGACGAGGCCCAGGAACGCGAGCACATGCTCGAAGCGATCCGCATCCTCACCGAACTCACCGGCGAACGTCCGCTGGGCTGGTACACCGGGCGCACCGGCCCCAACACCCGGCGGCTGGTGATGGAAGAAGGCGGTTTTCTCTACGACTGCGACACCTACGACGACGACCTGCCGTACTGGGAGCCGAACACCCCCACCGGCAAGCCGCATCTGGTGATCCCCTACACCCTGGACACCAACGACATGCGCTTCACCCAGGTGCAGGGTTTCAACAAGGGCGACGACTTTTTCGATTACCTGAAAGACGCCTTCGACGTGCTCTACGCCGAAGGGGCCGAGGCGCCGAAAATGCTTTCAATCGGCCTGCACTGCCGCTTGATTGGTCGCCCTGCCAGGCTGGCCGCGCTGCAGCGTTTCCTTGAATACGTCAAAGGCCACGAGCAGGTCTGGTTTGCGCGCCGGGTGGAGATCGCGCGGCACTGGCATCAGGTACACCCCTTCAATGGAGCCGCCGAATGAGCCGCTTTCAGACCCTGACGCCCTCTTCCCTCAGCCGCGACGAATTCGTCCAGGCGTTCGCCGACATCTACGAACACTCGCCCTGGGTCGCCGAACAGGCTTATGACCTGGGCCAGCGGCATGAGCTCGATGATATCGAGACGCTGCATGCACGCATGAGCGACATCCTGTTGAGTGCCGATCACGCCGCGCAACTGGCGCTGATCAACGCTCACCCGGACCTTGCCGGCAAAGCCGCCGTGCAAGGCCAACTGACCGAAGCCAGTACCTCTGAACAGGCTGGCGCCGGTATCCACCAATGCACGGCCGAAGAGTTCCAGCGCTTCACCGAGCTGAACGACGCCTACAAAGCGAAGTTCGCGTTCCCCTTCATCATGGCGGTGAAAGGCAGCAACCGGCATCAGATCCTCGCGGCCTTCGAGACGCGCATTCACAACACGGCCGACGCCGAGTTCGCCTGCGCCCTCGCCGAGATCAACAAGATCGCGATGTTCCGCCTGCAAGCCCTCTGACCGACCTTTCCCACGCCCACTATCAAAGGCAGACAAAAAGAATGAAAGCTTACGCCGCACCCTTCGAGAAGTTCGTCAACCTGGCCGATGCGCGTCTGGGGACGAAGATCCTTTCCGTCACCGATGACTGGTTCGCCGATGCCAACCGCCTGTTCCAGCCGACCCCTGCGGTCTGGAAAGAAGGCGTGTTCGACGACAACGGCAAGTGGATGGACGGCTGGGAGTCGCGCCGCAAGCGCTTCGAAGGTTACGACAGTGCAGTGATCCGTCTGGGCGTTGCCGGTTCGATCAAGGGCGTGGACATCGACACCTCGTTCTTCACCGGCAACTACCCGCCCTCGGCCTCGCTGGAAGCGTGCTTCCTGGCGTCGGGCGAGCCGGACGAACACACCGTGTGGACGGAAGTGTTGCCGGCCGTGGAGCTCAAGGGCGACAGCCACCATTACCACGAGATCGGTGACGCCAAGGCTTACAGCCATTTGCGTTTCAACATCTACCCGGACGGCGGCGTGGCGCGTCTGCGGGTGTATGGCGTGCCCCATCGGGACTGGTCGGCGGTGGGTGACAACGAGCAGATCGATCTCGCCGCCGCGCTGAATGGCGGTCGTGCGCTGGCCTGCTCCGACGAGCATTTCGGGCGCATGAGCAACATCCTCAACCCGGGCCGTGGCGTGAACATGGGCGACGGCTGGGAAACTGCACGTCGCCGTACGCCTGGCAATGACTGGGTGATCGTGGCGTTGGGGCATGCGGGCGAGGTCGAGCAGATCGTCGTCGACACCCTGCACTTCAAGGGCAACTACCCGGACAGCTGCTCGATTCAGGCAGCCTTCGTCAAAGGCGGCACCGACAGCCAGATCGAAACCCAGAGCCTGTTCTGGCGCGAACTGCTGCCGAGCCAGAAGCTGGAAATGCACGCCGAACACACCTTCGTCGAGCAGATCAAGGCACTCGGGCCGATCACCCATATCCGCCTGAACGTGTTCCCGGATGGCGGCGTGAGCCGGTTGCGGGTGTTGGGCAAGGTTGCGAAATAAACGCTTGGCCTCTGATGACTGATGGTTCCCACGCTCCGCGTGGTAACCCCTTTGCGGACGCTCCGCGTCCAGGGTGACGCAGAGCGTCAGGGGATGCATTCCCACGCGGAGCGTGGGAACGATCACCATTTACGAATTTCGAGAAAGAAGACCCCGCATGCGCACACTGATCATCGAGCCGTTGACCAAGGCAGCCTTCGCCCCTTTCGGCGAGGTCATCGAAACCGACGGCAGCGATCATTTCATGATCAATAACGGCTCGACCATGCGCTTTCACCGTCTGGCCGAGGTTGAAACGGCCACGCCGGACGACAAGGCGATCATCAGCATCTTCCGCGCAGAGGCGCTGGAGATGCCGTTGACCATCAGCATGCTGGAGCGCCATCCGCTGGGCAGCCAGGCCTTCATTCCGCTGCTCGGCCATCCTTTTCTGGTCGTGGTCGCGCCACTTGGCGATGCACCTGAACCCGAGTTGACCCGCGCCTTCATCACCAATGGCAGGCAGGGTGTTAATTACCATCGCGGCGTCTGGCACCACCCGGTGCTGACGATCGAAAAGCGGGATGACTTCCTGGTGGTTGATCGCAGTGGCAGTGGCAATAACTGCGATGAGCATTTCTTCGAAGAGAGTCAGAAGATGGTTCTCGATCCCCAACTATAAGAAGGGTCTGACCACCCGTTAAGCGGTGGAAGGCAAAGGGTAAAGACTGTGGCTGCACATCTGATGGAATGGCTGAATCTGGGCGTGCGCTGGATTCACATGATCGTCGGGATCGCCTGGATCGGCGCGTCCTTTTATTTCGTCTGGCTGGAGAACAACCTCAACCGCGCCAACCCCCGTGACGGTCTGTCGGGCGACCTCTGGGCGATTCACGGCGGCGGTATCTACCACCTGGAAAAGTACAAACTGGCCCCGCCGACCATGCCGGACGACCTGCACTGGTTCAAATGGGAAGCCTACTGGACCTGGATGTCGGGCATCGCGCTGCTGTGCATCGTGTTCTATTCCAACCCTACCCTTTACCTGCTGGCACCCGGCAGCACGCTGAGCGGCGGCGCAGGCATCGCCATCGGCGTGGGCTCATTGATCGCCAGCTGGACGATCTACGACATCCTCTGCGATTCGCCGCTGGGCAAGCGCCCTGCCCTGCTGGGCCTGGTGCTGTTCGTGCTGATCATCGCGGCCTGCTTCGGCTTCAGCCAGGTGTTCAGTGGGCGAGCGGCTTACCTGCACACGGGTGCAATCATCGGCACGATCATGGTGGGCAACGTGCTGCGCATCATCATGCCGGCCCAGCGCGCGCTGGTTGCCGCCATCGCCGAAAACCGCACGCCGGACCCGTCGCTGCCGGCCAAAGGCCTGCTGCGCTCACGGCACAACAACTACTTCACCCTGCCGGTGCTGTTCATCATGATCAGCAACCACTTCCCGAGCACCTATGGCAGTCAGTACAACTGGCTGATTCTGGCGGGGATCGCGGTGTGTGCGGTGCTGGTCCGTCACTTCTTCAACACCCGTCACAACAGCCACAAATACGCTTGGGCCTTGCCGGTCGGGGCATTGGGAATGATGTGCCTGGCCTACGTCACTGGCCCCGCGCAAACATCTCGCGGCCCGGACGTGGCGGAGAAAATCCAGTATCAGCCACTGCCGGGCACGGCCATCGGTGGCCATCGCGCCGACGAGCCGAAGCCTGAGGTCGCACCAGCGCCAGCCCCTGCCGCCGCCCCGGCCCCTACCCCGGAGGCCGCAGCCCAACCGGCGCAAGCCAGCAGCGGCGGCGTGGATTTCGAGAAGGTCCACAGCGTGATTCAGGAACGCTGCACCGTCTGCCACTCTGCCAAACCCACCAGCCCGCTGTTCAGCAGTGCGCCAGCCGGGATCATGTTCGATACGCCGCAACAGATCCAGCAACTGGCCCCGCGCATTCAGGCCCAGGCGGTGACCGCGCAGATCATGCCGCTGGGCAATATCACCCAGATGACCCAACAGGAACGTGACCTGCTGGGGCAATGGATTGATAAGGGGGCGCAGACGAACTGAAGTCAGCTGCAAGTAGCAAGCTGCAAGCCACAAGCTAGAAGCAGTACGCGATTGGCTTTAGCTTGGGGCTTGCCGTTTGAAGCTCGCTGCTTCCACCGATTCAAAGCTTCAACCCCAAAATAAGAACAAATGAGGTGTTGCATGTCCGAGTCAACTCACGCGCGCATCCCTGCCGCGCCGCCACGACAGCCCCTGCCACTGCTGCAACTGATTCTGGTGGGCCTGCAACACGTCCTGTTGATGTACGGCGGTGCCGTTGCGGTGCCGCTGATCATCGGCCAGGCCGCCGGGCTTTCCCGGGAAGAAATCGCCTTTCTGATCAACGCCGACCTGCTGGTCGCCGGTATCGCCACGGTGGTGCAATCCCTGGGCATCGGTCCGCTGGGGATTCGCATGCCGATCATGATGGGCGCCAGCTTCGCCGCCGTCGGCAGCATGGTGGCGATGGCTGGAATGAGCGGGGTCGGCCTGCGGGGCATCTTCGGCGCGACCATCGCAGCGGGCTTCTTCGGCATGCTGATCGCGCCGTTCATGTCGAAAATCGTGCGCTTCTTCCCGCCGCTGGTGACCGGCACCGTGATCACCTCCATCGGCCTGTCGCTGTTCCCGGTGGCGGTCAACTGGGCGGGCGGCGGCAGCAAGGCGGTGAGCTTCGGCGACCCGGTTTACCTCGGTGTCGCCGCGCTGGTGTTGCTGACCATCCTGCTGATCAACCGCTTCATGCGCGGGTTCTGGGTCAACATCTCGGTGCTGATCGGCATGGGCCTGGGCTACATCCTCTCCGGCTTCATCGGCATGGTTGACCTCAGTGGTCTGGGTCAGGCCGAATGGCTGAAGGTGGTCACGCCCCTGCACTTCGGCCTGCCGCAATTCAGCCTCGCGCCGATCCTGTCGATGTGCCTGGTGGTGGTGATCATTTTTGTCGAATCGACGGGGATGTTCCTCGCGCTGGGCAAGATCACCGACCGCGAAGTCACCCCCGGCATGCTGCGCCGGGGCCTGTTGTGCGACGCGGCCGCCTCGTTTCTCGCGGGTTTTCTCAACACCTTCACCCATTCCTCGTTTGCGCAGAACATCGGCCTGGTGCAGATGACCGGCGTGCGCTGCCGCTCGGTGACCATCGTCGCGGGCGGGTTTCTCATCGTGCTCAGCCTGTTGCCGAAAGCGGCGTATCTGGTGGCCTCGATTCCACCTGCCGTACTGGGCGGCGCGGCCATCGCGATGTTCGGCATGGTCGCCGCCACCGGGATCAAGATCCTTCAGGAAGCGGACATCTCCGACCGGCGCAACCAGCTGCTGGTCGCGGTGAGCATCGGCATGGGCCTGATACCCGTGGTGCGACCGGAGTTCTTCAGCCAGTTACCGCAGTGGATGGGGCCGATCACCCACAGCGGCATCGCCATGGCGACACTGAGCGCGGTGTTGCTGAACCTGCTGTTCAATGTCCTCGGCGGTGCCGAGCGCGCGGCGATGGCCGGACCGCTGCATTCACATTGAGGGGTTGCCCTGTTTTCGACGGGAGTGCTCTGTCACAGAGCACTTGAGCACGACTGCGCGAGTCAGTATCCTCCGCCGCCGCTCGAATTCAGTCCAATAACAACACTGCAACTAACCTGACTGACCGGACAACTCTCCGATCAGCCCGTGCATCTTCCAAACGGCATCGATAAATCGACCAATCGACTGTTCTTTAAACAGCCGGCGGGGCTTTTTAGTCTTTTTTCAAGGTGTTGGCTCAGCTCTTGCTATCAACTCGAAGCTGACCAAACAGACAACTTAATCGATTAAAACCAAGGCGCCATAACAGAGCGTCCGTTCGCAAAAAACCACGACGTCAATCCAAGGGAGTATTTACATGAACCGCACGCTTTCCAGCCTGATGGCCGCAAGTAGCCTGCTTGCCGCCGCGCCGGCCATGTCGGGTGATCTGATGCAGTGGCAGAGCAACAGCCTGACTTACCTCTACGGCAAGAACTTCGCCGTGAACCCTGAAAACCAGCAGACGTTCACCTACGAACATGCCGATGGCTGGAAATACGGCGATAACTTCGTCTTCCTCGATTACATCAACTACAACGGCAAGAAAGACGGCAGCCTGGGTAACGCCTCGACGTACGGGGAGATTTCCCCGCGCCTGTCGATGGGCAAGATCTTCGATCAGAAATTCGAGTTCGGCCCTGTCACCGACGTGTTGCTGGCAACCACTTACGAGTTTGGCGAAGGCGATGTCGAGTCGTATCTCATCGGCCCGGGTTTTGATTTGAAGATCCCCGGCTTCGATTACTTCCAGCTGAACTTCTACAAGCGTTACAACGACGGCCACCGCGCCGGTTACGGCGCCTGGCAGATCACCCCGGTCTGGTCCTACACCATTCCAGTGGGCAAGTCGGACATTCTTATCGACGGTTTCATGGACTGGGTCGTGGACAACAAACAGTCCAACAGCAAAGGCGATTACCACTCCAACCTGCACTTCAACCCGCAGATCAAATACGACCTGGGCAAGGCGCTCAATCTTCCGGACCGGCAGTTGTACGTAGGCGTCGAGTACGACTATTGGAGCAACAAGTACGGGATCAACGACACGCGCTCTTTCGACACGGACCAGAACACCGCGAGTTTGCTGGTGAAAGTGTTCTTCTGATCGCTTCGGGACGGTGCTGGCGAGCGCCTTCGCAGGCCGTTGCCATCAGGCGTCCACTGCAGAATGCCTGGGGCCTTGCGCTCCGGGCAATTAATGCGCTTTTCATTTTCATGTGACCGATTTTTAACTTCCGCTCCGGGAAGATAGGCACCGTCGGCCACTGTCGGGCAGACACTCGAACCTCCCTGTCTGAACCACCCGGTAACCACAATGAACAAACTTCCACAGATTACGCTCGCGTTCTGGGTCATGAAGATCTGTGCCACCACGTTAGGCGAAACAGCAGGTGACTTGCTGTCGATGACCCTCGACGTTGGCTATCTGATCAGTTCCCTTATCTTGATCAGCGTGTTTGTCGTCACGCTCATCACGCAACTGGCCTCCAAACGCTATAACCCGGCGCTGTACTGGTTGGTGATTCTTTCCACCAGCACCGCGGGCACCACCATGTCCGACTTCATGGACCGTACGCTGGGCCTCGGTTATGCAGCGGGTTCGGCCATTCTGGTGGCGATCCTGCTGGCGATCTTCTCGGCCTGGTACTGGAGCGAACGGTCGTTGTCAGTCAGCCGCGTCACCACGCTTAAAGCCGAGCTGTTCTACTGGTTCGCCATCCTGTTCTCGAACACCCTGGGCACGGCGCTGGGCGACTTCCTGGCGGATGACTCGGGATTGGGTTTCATGGGCGGGGCGTTGCTGATCGGCTCGGCGATTGCCGTGGTCGTGGTGCTTCACTACACCACACGGTTGTCTTCGGTGGCGTTGTTCTGGATCGCCTTCGTGCTGACTCGCCCGTTCGGGGCGACGTTGGGCGACGTGTTGACCAAACCCCATGAAAAAGGCGGCCTGGACTTCGGGACGGTGGGTTCGTCGATGGTACTGCTGGGCATTCTGGTGCTGCTGGTGGGCGCCGCCATGTATTACAACCGCAAGCCCGCGCCGGCCTATGCGGTAATCAGCGACAAGTAAGGACACGCTCCACCGAAGTAAGGCGCGCTTGCCTGGGACCGAAGCACTTCAACCCTCGCTACACAGGCTGAGGTTCAACGGGCTCAGGCAAACGCGGCCAGGGTCCCCCCCTCAGGAATGCCCTTCCCACGGCAGCGGCTTGCCCGCTCGCACCCTCGCGTTCAGCGAGCGCAGCAGGTCGAGGGGATCACGGTCTTTCATCGCATGACTCTGCTCGTCGACCCAGGTCATGACCTGCTGCCGGTCGAGCGTCGGCCGGCGGTGCAGGATTTCCACCAGCTGACGCTCGCAATGCTGGGCATACGCAACGACGCTGGAAAACAATGGGCTGTTCATGCTGCCGACACCTCGCCACCGAATACGCGTTCAGCCTTGATAAGGCGCCAGTTTTGTTGCTGCCATTCCGCTACTGCTCCCGGTACAACCCGCCACACAATAGCATTGGCGCGCCGTCGCGCCAGTGACAAAGCCGGTGGACAAAGGGGATGTTGTTGCGCAGCCGAGGCAATGTTGAGCCTGCTGCGAGGCCGGTGCTAACATTCGCCACCGCCGAGCAGGCAAGGACATACCGGTTTATGAGCAGCATCCGCGAGCGCAACAAAGAACTGATCCTGCGCGCAGCCAGCGAAGAATTTGCCGATAAGGGATTCGCCGCCAGCAAGACCAGTGACATCGCCGCCAAGGCGGGTGTGCCCAAGCCCAACGTCTATTACTACTTCAAGTCCAAGGACAATCTGTATCGCGAGGTGCTCGAAAGCATCATCGAGCCGATCATGCAGGCGTCGACGCCGTTCAATCGCGAGGGTGTGCCGGCTGAAGTGCTGACGAGCTACATCCGCTCGAAGATCCGCATCTCCCGCGAGCTGCCCTTCGCTTCAAAGGTGTTCGCCAGCGAGATCATGCACGGCGCGCCGCATTTGACGCCCGAGCAGGTTGAGCAACTGAATGGACAGGCCCGGCATAACATCGAATGTATTCAGGGCTGGATCGATGACGGTCTAATCGCCCCGATCGACCCCCATCATCTGATGTTCAGCATCTGGGCCGCGACCCAGACCTACGCCGACTTCGACTGGCAGATTTCCACGGTGACGGGTAAAGCGACCCTGGACGACGCTGATTACGAAGCGGCCGCCCAGACCATCATCCGCCTGGTGCTCAAAGGGTGTGAGCCTGACCGCTGAAGGTCACTGGCTTTCTTCCTTGTCGTAGCCCAAGGCCCTGTTCACACCTTGCAAGAGCTGGCCGAAACTCCAGGGCTTGCGGATGAACACGACTGGATGTACGACACCCGAGCTCTCGGGTGTCTCGTGACCTGACATGATCAGGATCGGGATCTGCGGATACTTGTTGCTCGACAGGTTCGCAAGGTCCGCACCGTTCAAGGTGCCCGGCATGAGAATATCGGTCAGGAGGAGCGCCACGTCGCCCGAGTTGCTTTCGAGGTACTTCGCCGCCTCGTCTGCAGTCTCCAGCGCATGGGTGGTAAAGCCTTCATCCTCGAGGATTTCGCAAACGAACTCGCGAATGATCTCCTCGTCCTCAACCACCAGAATGAGTCCCATGTTTGGTACGTCTGCTGCCATTTGCGCCACATCCACAATAATTATTTCCCATGCCTGCCCGGCCGGCCCTGTCCTGGACTCGGGTGTAGTCCGTACTGTGAGCGGCGCGAGCGCCGGAAATTCCATTGGGAAGCAACATTTGGTCGAAACGATGTGCAGATTCTGGAAATGAAACCGTACAAACGGGACTTTGCGGAATCGCAGGCAATAAAAAACCCGCCGAAGCGGGTTTGTGCAACACCGTCCAACTTCCTGTTGGCCGCCAATGCCTGGCAACGGTCGATCGTCCTTGATCCTGCAGCGGTCCGTTGCTGCAGTTGATGGATCCAATGTACCGCGAGGATGTGTTTCAACCTAGAGCCAAGTTCCTCAGGTCGTGTAAGCCTTTGGCTATACCTGTGTCAGTGACCTGCGCCCACACTCAGGTTTATACCGGTCAGGCCGAGATGCTTAATGACACCATGGCTTCCCTCCGCTGAGGGATGCGGGTCAATGGGCTGTCGTGCAAGCGGTTATAGAGCGGCTTGGCCGAACAAGAAGAAAAAAGAAGCGGAGTGACGATCATGAATATGCGCAATCTTTCGATCAGCCGGCGGTTGTGGCTGATTCTCATCGTCGCCGTGGTGATGCTGTTCACGCTGGCGGCGGCGATGCTCAAACAGATCCACGACGATCTGTACGAAGCCAAAACCGTCAAGACCATGCACGTGGTGCAGACCGCCAGCGGCCTGCTCGATTACTACCATGGCCTGGAAACCGCCGGCACCCTGACCCGCGAGCAGGCCCAACAGCAGGCGATGGATGCCATTCGCGGGCTGCGCTACAACCAGACCGACTATTTCTGGATCAACGACCTGCGCCCGGTGATGATCATGCACCCGGCCAATCCCAAGCTGGTAGGCCAGGACCTGTCCGGCATCAAAGACCCGGACGGCTTTCAGGTCTTCAACGAGATGGTCACCCTGGCCAAGGCCAAAGGCGGGGGTATGGTCAACTACCGCTGGCCCAAGCCCGGCGCCACTGATGCGGTCGGCAAGACCTCGTACATCTCGCTGTTCGCGCCGTGGGGCTGGATCATCGGCTCGGGCGTTTACATCGATGACGTGCAGGCCGAGTTCTACAAGCAGGTGGTCAAGGCGCTGTCGATCAGTGCCGGCATCATTCTGGTCATGGCGCTGCTGTTGATTCTCATCGCGCGCAGCATCGCCGGCCCGCTCAAGGCCACTGTCGAGGCGATGGCCAATATCGCCAGCGGCGAAAGCGACCTGACCCGCACTCTGGAAACCCAGGGCAACGACGAAGTCACGCAACTGGCCCGGCACTTCAATGCGTTCACCGCCAAGCTGCGGCGGGTGGTCAGTGAGCTGCAGTCGTCTGCGGTCGGCCTGGGTCAGGCGTCGAGTGAGCTGGGCAGCAACGCCATTCAGGCTCAGGAACGCAGCCAGCAGCAGTCGCTGCAGATGGAGCAGGTGGCCACGGCGGTCAATGAGGTCACTTATGGCGTGCAGGACGTGGCAAAAAACGCCGAGCACGCCGCCAGCGAGATGCGCAACGCCGAATCCCAGGCGCAGCAGGGTCAGGCCAACATCGACAGCAGCCTGAAGCAGATCGGGCACCTGTCCGGCACCATCGATCAGGCCGTGGAAGTGATTCGCACGCTGGCCAGCGAAAGCACGCAGATCGGCGGCGTGCTGGAGGTGATCAGTTCGATTGCCGAGCAGACCAACCTGCTCGCGCTCAACGCCGCCATCGAAGCCGCCCGCGCCGGTGATCAGGGCCGTGGCTTCGCCGTCGTCGCAGACGAAGTCCGCCTGCTTGCCCAGCGCACGCAGAAATCCACGGCGGAAATCCAGGCGATGATCGAGCGCCTGCAAGCCCATTCGGATGCGGCGGTGAAAGTCATCGCCGACAGCAGTCGTTCTTCGCAGCTGACCATCGAGCAGGCCAACCTGGCCGGCCAGAGCCTGACGTCGATCAGCCAGGCGCTGCGCAACCTCAACGGCCTGAACGCCTCCATCGCCAGTGCGACCCTCGAGCAATCCCACGTGGTGGAAGACATCAACCAGAACGTCACCCAGGCGGCGCAGCTGTCCCAGAGCACGGCGGTGGCGGCCGAACAGTCCAGCGCGGCGAGCAATCAGCTCAAAGGGTTGAGTGAACAGCTGAATGGGTTGTTGCGGCAGTTTCGGGTGTAACAACCAGATTGAGCCCCATAAGATTTGCGGTGTAACGACTGGCGCTTTCCCGGCTAAAGCCGGTCCCACAGGGGTACGCGGTGTTTCCGTAGGACTGGCTTTAGCCGGGAAGGGGCCGGCCTGGGCACCCTCAATTTTGCGGTGTGACGCCTGAGGCTTTCCCGGCTGAAGCCGGTCCCACAGAAATATACGGTGTGTCAGCTGGAGTGGCGATGAGAGAATGTATCTCGCTTACAGCCTTGCTGAACTACGTACCTCAAGCCATTATGTATACAATAAATACAATTATTGAATACAGACATGCCGGCCCTCCTCGCCCCATCTCCCCACCATTGCCCTGACTGGGCCGAAGCCCTGCTCAACGGTTTCAGTCAGGTGCTCCTGCAACGCAGCGCCCTCTGCGGGGTTTTCTGTCTGTTGGCGATTCTGATCAGCGCCCCCTCCTCCCTGGGCGACGCGCTGCTGGGTGCCGTCGCGGGTTTGCTCACGGCGCAACGGCGCGGCTACCCGAAAAGCAGGCGCCAATCCGGGCTCTACAGCTACAACGGCATTTTGCTCGGGCTGTTGGTCGGCTCTCAGGTCGAATGGTCACCACTGGTGCCGCTGCTGATCATTGCCTGCGGCGGGTTGAGCGCGATGCTCATGCACGCCTGGCTGGAACGCACGCCTCGCGCCACGTGCCTCAACGCCTACACCGCGCCCTTCGTGCTGTTTGGATGGTTGTTATTGATGTTTGTCGGGCCGACTTCAGTCGCTGTCGCAGACGTAAGTCCGATCCACGCGCTGCCGCTGGGTTTTGGTCAGGTCTTTCTGCTCGATCATCCGCTGGCCGGGGTGATGATCGGTGTCGGGCTGCTGATCGCCAATCGGCGCGCCGCGCTCTGGGCCTTTGTCGGTTGCCTCAGCGGCGTCACCTTCGTGCTGTGGCAGTCGCAGCCTGACTTGCCACTGCCCGCTCTGTGCGGCTACAACCCGGCGCTGGCCGGGCTGGCCTTCAGTCAGGCGCGGCACAAACCCTGGTTACCGGCGAGCGCCATTGCGCTGTCGATTCTGTTGCAGCCGGGGTTTGCAGCCATGGGGCTGGCGACGCTCACCGCCCCGTTCATTCTGGCCTGCTGGCTGGTGCAGGCCAGCGCCCGGCTGCTGCGTCAGGCTATCGGTGATGACAGGTTGCGCTCCTGAGCGCTTTGTCCCACGCTCTGCCGACCTTGCACGCGGAACGACCCCATGGACAGCAACATCAGCTGGCGCGAACAGCTACGCATCATCATTTTTCAAAGTGACACCAAACCCGGCCGACGCTTCGACAAGATCCTGCTGGTGCTCATTCTCTGCAGCCTGCTCGTGGCGATCATCGACAGCATCGAGGCCGTTCACCGCAACTACGCTGCGCCCCTGGCCTGGATCGAGTGGACCTTCACCTTCATCTTCGCGGTCGAGTACCTGCTGCGCCTGTACTGCTCGCCCAAACCCCTCAAGTACGCCTTCAGCTTCTACGGCCTGATCGATTTGCTGGCGATCGTGCCGGGCATTCTGGCGATCTATTACAGCGACGCGCAGTACCTGCTGATCGTGCGCGTGGTTCGGATGCTGCGGATCTTCCGCGTGCTCAAGCTCAGCCCTTATCTGAAACAGGCCAACTACCTGCTCGCCGCCCTGCGTGGCAGCAAGCAGAAGATCATTGTGTTTCTCGCCACCGTGTCGACGCTGGTGACGGTGTTCGGCACGCTGATGTACGTCGTCGAAGGGCCGGAGCACGGCTTCACCAGCATTCCCAAGGGCATCTATTGGGCGATCGTCACCCTGACCACGGTGGGCTTTGGCGACATTGTGCCGAAAACGCCGATCGGGCAGATTCTGTCGTCGCTGGTGATGATCACCGGTTACTCGATCATCGCCGTGCCCACCGGGATTTTCACCGCTGAACTGGCCAATGCCATGCGCGGCGATCAGCTGCAGCACGACTGCCCGGTCTGCGCCAAGAACGCCCATGAACCCAACGCGGCGTTCTGTTCGCGCTGCGGCAATGCGCTGTTTCCCAAGCTCGGCGCGATGGCCGCACCGGCGGATGCGCAACGGGACATAAGCACATGAGTTTTTGATCTATTGAGCCGCTGGGGACTTTGGTTATAGTCGCCAGCCATTGGCCATCTCGCCTGATTATAACAACGGCTCTTCCAAGAGCGAATCACTAAACGCCCTCTGCTCAACGCCACAAGGAATCCACAGTGAAAAAGATCTTCGCCGCTTCCCTGCTCGCCGCAGGACTGGCTCTGGGCAGCGCTGCACAGGCCGCCGCGCCGTCGCTGCTGAACGTGTCGTATGACGTGATGCGCGACTTCTACAAGGACTACAACGCTGCGTTCCAGAAGCACTGGGAAGCCGAGCACAAAGAAAACGCGACGATTCAGATGTCCTTCGGCGGGTCGAGCAAGCAGGCGCGGTCGGTGATCGATGGCTTGCCTGCCGATGTCATCACCATGAACATGGCCACTGACATCAATGCGCTGGCCGACAACGGCGAGCTGGTGACGAAGGACTGGGTCACCCGCCTGCCGAACAACAGCGCGCCGTTCACCTCGGCCACGGTGTTCATCGTGCGCAAGGGCAACCCGAAGGCGCTGAAGGACTGGCCAGACCTGGTCAAGGATGGCGTTGAAGTCGTGGTGCCGAACCCGAAAACCTCGGGCAACGGCCGCTACACCTACCTCTCGGCGTGGGGCTATACGCTGAAAAACGGCGGCGATGAAGCAGCGGCGAAGAAATTCGTCGGCGAGCTGTTCAGCCACGTACCCGTGCTCGACACCGGCGGCCGTGGCGCGACCACTACGTTCATGACCAACCACATCGGCGACGTGCTAGTGACTTTCGAAAACGAGGCGGAAATGATCGCCCGCGAGTTTGGTCGTGATCAGTTCGAAGTGGTCTACCCGAGCGTCTCCGCCGAAGCCGAACCGCCCGTCAGCGTCGTGGACAAAGTGGTCGACAAGAAAGGCACCCGCGCGGTGGCCGAGGAATACCTGAAGTACCTATGGTCGCCAGAAGGCCAGGAAATCGCGGCCGCCAACTACCTGCGTCCACGGGACCCCGCAGTGCTGGCCAAATACACCGACCGCTTCCCGAAAGTGGACTTCCTGTCAGTGGAAAAAACCTTCGGCGACTGGCGCACCGTGCAGAAAACTCACTTCAATGACGGCGGCGTGTTTGATCAGATCTATCCGGGCAAGTAAGCAACAGACGATGCGAAAACGGCGACCTGAAGAGGTCGCCGTTTTTGTTTGGCTTGACCGGTGATTCACAGGGGAATGCAGAACGTGTGGGAGCGAGCTTGCTCGCGAATGCAGTGAGCCAGACAACCCGTAAGCCACAGACAGATCGCATTCGCGAGCAAGCTCACTCC